>NZ_JAXDSU010000074.1:0-17729 GCF_034090325.1 Anaerococcus porci | reverse complement strand
AAAATCCAAACTATGGATATAGAAGAATAACAGCAATGTTAAAAAGATTAGGATTAATCATAAACAAAAAGAAAGTACAAAGACTAGTACAAAAACTAAAAATACAAGTAAAGAGCTTTTCCAAAAAAACAAGAAAATATTCATTATACAGAGGAACTGTAGGCAAGATAGCAGAAAACAAAATAAAAAGATCTTTTAAAACAAATAAACCATATACACAAATAACAACAGATACAAAAGAATTCAAGTATTTAGAAAAGGATAAATCAGGCACATATCAAATAAAGAAACTTTATCTAAATCCATATCTAGACATGTACAACAGCGAGATATTAAGCTACGAAATATCAAAAAATCCAAATCTAGAACCAATATTAAAAGCTCTAGATAAAGCAATACACAACCAAATTAAAGTCAAATGGAATAACTCAATCAATGTCAAGAAAAGGCAATTGCTTAGACAACTCACCAATGGAAAACTTCTTTGGAATTTTAAAACAAGAAATATATTATGGTAGAAAATTCTATTCATACGAACAATTAAAAGAAACAATAGAAAAATATATTAAATATTACAACGAAAAAATAATAAAAGAAAAATTAGGATATCTAAGTCCAGTAGAATTTAGAAAAAAGAATGTAGCATGAAAATTTTCCTACCCCTAGTGGTAGGAAAGGTAAATAAATACCAGAGTAAGTAAAAACTCAATCTGGTATTTGGTACAACTTTTTGGGTCGCCTTAAAAGTTTGTGAGTTATCTCCTGCAACAATTTCTAAAATGGGTAGAGGAGAGTTTGTTAGCATGGAAGTTTTGTATCGTATTGGAACGAGACTAGATGTTGATTTTGGTGATATGGTTTCGATTATAGAACAAAAGAAATAAATAAATTCGAGGTAGTAAGATGTAACCTCAGATAAGTTAGAATTGACCAGTAACAAATTGTGACTGGTTTAAGAAAAAGATGGATTTATTATGATAGAATACAAAAATCTTGTCAATAAGGACTTGTAAAAGTCTAATTAGTAAAGTGAGGAAGAGGATGTCAGATTTAACAAAGGAGAACAAGGAAACAATACAGAGAGCAGAACTTCATAGAAAAATTTGGGCGATTGCCGATGACGTTCGTGGGGCAGTAGATGGATGGGACTTCAAACAATATATACTAGGAATTTTGTTTTATAGATTTATTTCCGAAAATATTACTTAAACAAAGTATACGACCCTACTTGCGGGTTTCGTATCAAAATTATTACAATGGCAAATAGTAACGATGAATATCGAGGGTTAAGCTCTCTATTGGAGAAACTAAATGTTTATATTTAAATTAGGAGGTGATTTTTGTGAAGAAAACCGCAGTTCTTATTTATGATCAATTCTGTAACTTTGAAATATGCGTAGCATTAGAAATTTTAGCATCATACGGCAAAAGTATGGATGTGTTTGCAAAAACAAAAGAAATAGTCATATCTGAAGAAGGTCTAAAAGTTTCTCCAGATAAAACTATTTATGAATTAGATTTAGACGAATATGATAGCCTCTTATTATCTGATGCAGCTGATATTCGTTTCACAGTAGAAGATGTTGAAATAATCGAATTCATCAAAAAATTTGATGGTAAAATAATTGGAGCTATTTCTATTGCACCAATTTTGCTTGTCAAAGCTGGTATGCTAAATGGTAAATCATTTATGATTGGAGCAGATAAGGACGATCTACTAGAAGAAGGTTATAGCGAGGCAGATCTTAAATATATGAAAGATTGGAATGACTGTATAGTAAATCCCATTGAAGAAGGATATATTGTATATGAAAATATAGTTACATCTGTTTCTTTTGAATTTGTAAAATTTGGAATTCAATTTTGTAAGATGTTGGGAATTAAAATATCACCTAAAAGCTTTGGATTATAGATATTAACTGTAAGTTTTATTTATATTCAAAAAATCTGTTAGAATTAATTTTTATAGGATTCTGTCATAATAATTACAATAGGAAATTGGAGGGATGCCGACAAGACCTAGAGAAATTAAAAAATGAACTAGTTTACTTTTTAGAATAATTATATATGGAACATTATTTTTTCAAAAAGTAAACTAGTTAAGTAAAAACAGACCTGAATAATAGATTGAGATGTTTTCCTAAAAAATAATAAAGATTTAATCTTGAGGAGGTAAAATGAAAAATATTTCAATTAAAGAAGGTATAATACCAAAGTTAGATGACATTCTTAATTTATATAATGATGTTTCTTGGAGTGCTTACACTTCTAGTCCAGAGCAGTTAGAAAATGCTTTAAAGAACTCTTTTAAGGTTTGGACTGCTTGGGATGATGATTTATTAATAGGATTAGCACGAGTTATTGGGGATGGTTATACTGTTATTTATATTCAAGATATTATAGTTTTAAATGAATACCAAGGAAAAGGCTTTGGAAGTAAGTTTTTAAAATTAATTCTTGATGAATATCGAGATATACGACAAATTATTTTATTAACTGAAGATAGTTATAAAACTATAAAATTTTATGAGAATAATGGACTTACACAGGTTGGTGAATATAACTGTGTAGCTTTTATGAAATAAAATTTAGTTGACAGAGCAAAAGTTTCATAAATGGTGTGAATAGGACGATGCTTTTTTTAATATTAATTTTCTCATCTAAAACAACATTTATTTTCTGAAGTTCCTTGATTTACTTAGCCATAAAATATCCTATAAATACAATAAAATATTTCGCATCATTTGTCTAGATAAATGACCAACATTTCTATTTATTTGCCTACTTTTTTGACTATGTTCCAAGAGTTTAGATAAAAGGCTAGGAGGAGAGTAAGTGAACACAAGAGTTGCTTACTCTTTTTTTAAGTATATATGCTTTTTGTTTTGCAAAAAAATAGAGTGATTATAATTTGGTTATTTTTTATTATTAGAATTGATTACATAAGAAATGGGGGAATAATATATGGAAATTATGCTTGAAATAAGAAATTTAACAAAGAAAATCAAAGAACAAATGATACTTGAAAATGTATCAATTAAAGTAGAAAAAGGGAAAATATATGGATTGTTAGGACCAAACGGTGCCGGTAAATCGACTTTATTAAAATCAATCACTAAAGTTATGAACTGTACATAAGGGGATATTTTTTTGAAGGAAAAATCATGTGTACAGAGGATTTAAAAAAGTTGGAGCTATTATAGAGCATCCTGCTATCTATCCAAATTTAACAGTTTATGAAAACCTGGGAATTTTAACAGTATTATTAAACATTGATAAAGGAAGAATCAATGATGTGTTAAGAATAGTCGGTTTAGAAGACATAAATAAAAAATTAGCAAAAAATTTTTCGTTAGGTATGAAACAAAGACTTGTAATTGCAATGGCATTGATAAACAATCCAGAATTATTAATACTTGATGAACCAACAAATGGGTTAGATCCTTTGGGAATTCAAGAATTAAGAGAATTGAAAAAAGAGTTTTCTAAAAAAGGAATTACAGTAATTATTTCAAGTCATATTTTGAGTGAGATTCAACAGATAGCAGATAAAATGGAATTATTAATAATGGGAATCTTATTTATGAAGCTAATAACTCTGTTGAGATGGATTTAGAAAAGCTATTTTTAGAAATTATAAAAAAGGATGTGAAAAATAATGATTAGTTTTATTAAAACAGAGTTAATGAAAGAAAAATGATCTGTTAATTTAAAGCTAGGAATTATTGTGCCAATAATTTTTGTGTTATTTAATATAGCTATGGTTAGTTTGATGAGGGAAAGCCTAGAAGGAAAAAGTTATATATTGGCAACTTCTTTTAATTGGTATCCACTTTTAATTCTATCAGTAGTTTTGAGTTTACTAGTTGTGAATATAAGTGGTAAAGAAAAGAGCGAGTATGTTGTTTTACAAAAAAGTAAAAATTTAAGTTTTGCAAAAATAGAATTGCAAAAAATATGATTGTTGTAGCTGAATTATTTACTATTCTAGTAATATCAGCAATGTTAATATTTATTGTTGCTATATATTTTCTAGGTGAAAAAATATTACTAGGTCAATTAATTGTGTCTACTATTTGTCTTTTTATTGGAAGTTTACTGATAGTCGCTTTATCATTTTTGATATATGGACTTGTAAAAAAGAAAGCTGTACTTATATTATTAAATTTTATTTTGACATTCCCATCAGCTGTAATTGCAGTAATGAAAAATTGGATTTTATTTCCATGGTCATATAGCTTGCGAATGCTCAGTCCAATTATTGGAGTTCATCCAAATGGCACTTTTCTTGAGACTTGTTCTAAACTAATGAATATAGATGCAACATACTTAGGATTGTTTTAAGTATTGCTATTTATGTAGTTGTACTAACATTAAATCTTTTAATTAAAAATAAAGGAGGTTTTGTGATGGAAAAATTTGCTTTCATGTATCTTCGATTATAAAGAGAAGACGGAGATGTTTCTGAAAGTAGTTCTATTTCAAATTAAAGACAGATAATTAAATAATTTGCTAAAGATAATGCCTTTAATATAGTCTCAGAATATGTAGATGATGGCTTTTCAGGTTCAAATTTTGACAGACAAAATTTTAAAAAGATGATAAAAGATCTTGAGAATGAGAAGTTTAAAATAGTAATCGTAAAAGACCTATCACGTTTTGGAAGAGATTACATCGAGTCAGGAAAGTATCTACAACCTAGTATTTCAAAAATCATTTATGCTTTGGCTAATAAGATGATGTTGAGAGATGTAAAGGAATCGACAGATATACAACATATTTAATCGGTAATGCTTTATTGTAAAGACTGTGGTTCTTCTATGGTAAGAAGAAATGTGTATAAATAACTTAGCTCAAGTTTTTGGAGCTATTTATATAAAATAATATTATGGAGAAATTAATGAGAATAAGGGAAATGAAAGTTGATGATATTAGTAAAGTTATTTCACTTTATATTAATTATTATAATGAAATTGAAAACTCGTGCTGGACAGAAAAAACAGCGTATAAAAGATTATATCAAGTTTTAACAATAATGGATTCTTTTTCATTGATAATGGAAGATGATGAAAATAAAGCTCTTGGTTTTGCTATAGGATATTTTAAGCAATATGATGATATCATAGGATACACACTGGAAGAAATTATTATAGAATATAATGAACAAAATAAAGGATATGGGAGTAAGTTATTAAATAAAGTTGAGGAATTAGTTATAAGAAATGGAGCGTCTTGTATTGAGTTACAGGCGGTTAATGATAAGATGCATTCATATTTTTATGAAAAAGCTGGATATAAAAATTCGAATAGCTTTGTAAATAAAGTAAAATGGTTTGATTAAATTAATATGTATTAAATAATCAATCAGAAGTAAATAGTTATATAAGTAAGGTTTTAAGACTTATATTAGAGAAATTGACTATTCTATTTTAAAATTAGTAGGAAATTTTATGAAAAACTACATTACTGATATATGATAGATAAACAAGTATAGCTTTAGAAATTTTAGCATTATACAATAAAAAATATTTATGCGTTTTTAAAAATAAAAAGATTTTTAAATGTAAATCAAATAAGTTAAGTTAAAATAGTAGTGAATAATAAAGTAATACTTCTTAGAAAATAAGGATTTATCATATATTCTTGCTGAGAAAAAATCAAAAGAATTAATTGCTTATATCTTTTCATTAATAACTTCATTATGAATGCCATCCAAAAAAGATATATTGTCCTTTAATATTTAGTAAATTTGTAATAAAAAAGAAGACATATTTAATCTCCCTTATTAAGTTGTGGTTAATTTAATTGTAAGGTAAATGATTAAATATGTCTTTTTTATTACAGACCAAAAATTAAGAATATAGTTCAATTTTATATTTTTTGCTATGAATTTATTTTTATAATCTTTGAAATTCTTGGGACTATGATTGCAGCTAAGAGAATTTTTACTAAGTCTGGAACAATAAAAGGAATCATTCCAATTGTAAATACTTTTGATATACTTATTGTAGTTCCCATTATTTTATTTAAAATAAAATACATATAAGGAAGTCCTATCAAATATAAAATAATTTCTGAAATGATAAGAGCTGATACAATCTTTATAAAACTTTTTTCTCCTTTAGTAAACTTAGAAATAAATACTGCACAAATAACGAATGCAATTAAAAATCCAAAACTTGGTTTTAAAAATGACTGTATACCCCCGCTAAATCCAGCAAAAATTGGAAATCCCAGCAATCCAAGTAGTAGATAGATAAAAACTGTGAGTCCAGCGTAAAAAGGTGTTAATAAAAGTCCAGTCATAAATATAAAAAAGCTTTGTAGAGTAATTGGAACAGGACCTACAGGAATTGATATAAAAGCACCTACAGCTATAAGCGCTACTAAAAGTGCTATTTTTGTTATGTCTTTTGTTTTAAATTTCATTTATAACCTCCAAGAAATATATTATACAATGTTATGGAAAGTGTCAAAGTAAAGATAAATATTTTTACTATGCTAAAGTTTTAAAATAAGCAAGGATATTATCGACAGGAAGTATATATTATTAAATATAGATAATATCTATTGATTGAGCTTTATTTGACCATTTGGTAAAATATTATATAAATAATGCATGAGTTAATAAATATAAGAATAATATATATAGTATATTAAAGTAAAAATTATTAGGACTATTGTAATAATCCTAGCATAAATTTAAAATATCTCTCTACTGATTATTATAGTGAAAGGATTATAGAATGCAGCTTAAAGAAAAAGTATTTTTTTTAATAAAAAATGATACTAACTCATTTATATCAGGGCAAACAATTGCTGATAAATTAAATATTTCAACATCTAAAGTTAAAGAAATAGTAAATTTAATTAAAGAAGATGGATACATTATTGATTATAGTGAAAAAGGATATAGAATTAAAAATGAAAATAGAGTTTTATCAGAAGAAATAAGGAAAAATTTGCAAAAAGATTTGCATGGAATTGAAATAAATTGCTTTAAAGAAATTGATTCTACGAACGATGAAGCAAAGAAAAATGGCAAAAATCATTTTTCTATCTTTGTTGCACCAAAACAAAGTGATGGGAAAGGAAGGTGTGGTAGAAAATTTGAATCTCCTGGAGGACTATATTTTTCTATTTTTCTTAAAAAAGATGAACTTGTTTTTGTAGATATTTTAACAATTAGAGCTGTAGTAGCTGTAGTTAGAGTTTTAAAAAATATAGGTCTTGAAGTAGGAGTTAAATGGGTAAATGATGTTTTTATTGATAATAAAAAAGTTTGTGGAATTTTAACAGAGTCGCTCATAAATATGTATGGTGATATTACAGATATAGTAGTTGGAATTGGAATTAACATAGGTACGGATCAAAGCAAATTTTCAAAAGAAGTTAGAAGTGTTGCTGGTGTAATTGGAGATGGAATAGATAAAAATTTAATAGTAGCAAAGATTTTAAATGAACTATCGGATATATTTAAAATAGAAAGAGGGATAATAATAGATGAGTATAAGAGCTATTTAATTGTTTTAAATAAGAAAATATATTATAGTATTGATGGTTCAATCAAAGAGGGAATTGCATTAGATATTGATGAAAATGGATCGCTTGTAATATTAGAAAATGAAAAAATCAGAAAATTAAGCTATGGAGATGTGTCTATAAAATTATGATTTTGATAAATAAAATATTACTTTCATCTTTAAGGCAATTAAAAATAAAGTTTTACTAATAAATTAAAAAATCTATAATAAATTGGAATATTAATCTTTTTATTAGGATATATGTAATCGATAATAAGTCGATGCATATATCCTTTTTTATTAATCATCTATAAATTTAGGATATTAATTGAAAATTTCAAATAGTTATAATTAACTTAGAAAAAGAATAAAAAAAATTATATAAAAAAACTTAAATAATTGACAAAAGAGAATTAATACTATAAAATGATTAAGTAAAAATTTTTAACTAATTGGAGGAATAAAATGAATTTAGAAAATTTAAAAAATATAATTGCTAGTAACTTTGGAATTGACAAGGAAGAAATTAAGATGGAATCAAATCTAAAAGATGATCTAGGTCTAGATTCTCTAGATGCAGTTGAATTAACAATGGCGATAGAAGAAGAAACAGGAAAGGAAATTCCTGATGATGCATTTGAAAAAATAGCTACTATAGAAGATCTAATATGTTATTTGAATAAATAATATGGAAAAGTATTTAGAAATTACAGAAAAACTTATTAAGTCTTTGGAAGATTCATCACTTGATGTTCTTGAATTTAAATTGGATAATTTTTCTTTGAAAATTGGAAAAAATTCATTTTTTGAAAATAACTTACAAGAAAGTGTTAAAGAAAATAACAAGAATTTTGAAGCTAAAAAGGTAATCAATGATGCAAAAGTAGAAAAGAAAGAAATAGTAAAAGAAGAAAAAAATATAAAGATTTTGAAGGCTCCAGTTCTTGGAGTTTTTTACTCTTCTAAAAGTCCAGAGGCAGATCCCTTTGTAAAAATAGGGGATAAGGTAAAAAAAGGAAGCACCTTATGTATTATTGAGGCAATGAAGATGATGAATGAAATAAAAGCTCCTTATGATTGTAGGATTGTTGATTGTCTTGTATCCAATGAAGACTTTGTTGAATATGATGCTGAAATTTTTAAATTGGAGCAATTATGATCAAGAAAGTTTTGATTGCAAATCGTGGTGAGTGTGCATTATCCATTTTAAGAAGTGCTAGAGAGTTAGGTATTGAAAGTTTAGTTATTTATTCAAAAGCCGATGCAAATCAATCTTATATTTATTTAGCTGATGAAGCAGTTTGTATAGGAGATAAGTTTTCTAAGGATACTTATTTAAATATGGATGCGATTATATCTTGTGCAAAAGAAAAGAATTGTGATGCAATTCATCCGGGATATGGGTTTTTATCAGAATCTCATGAATTTGCTAAAATGGTCAGGGATGAAGGGATTATTTTTATAGGTCCAAGTCCAGATGTAATAGAATTAATGAGTGATAAAATTCAAGCCAAAAAACTTATGGAAAAGATTGGAGTTCCTGTTGCAAAGGGAATTCCACTTGATAAGCAAAGTGAGGAAGAAATATTAAAAATTTGTGAAGAAATTGGCTATCCTATACTCCTAAAAGCCAGAAGTGGTGGTGGAGGAAAGGGAATGAGAAGAGTTGATTCTGCTGAGGAAATTTTTCATGCTATTAATTTAGCTAAGGCTGAAGCAAAAGCTTCTTTTGGTGATGAAAAAATATTTATCGAAAAACTTATTGAGCAACCAAGGCATATTGAAGTACAAATTTTATCAGATGGAGATAAAGCTATACATTTGTTTGAAAGAGAATGTAGTTTGCAAAGAAATAATCAAAAACTTTTAGAAGAAGCCCCTTGTGATTTTATATCTAATCAATTAAAAGCAAAGCTTTATAAAGCAAGTCTAGAGTGTGTGAAAGTTACCAAATACACTGGTGCAGGAACTATTGAATTTTTAGTTGATAATGATGAGAATTTTTATTTTTGCGAGATGAATACAAGACTTCAAGTCGAGCATGCAGTAACAGAAATGATTACTGGAATTGATATTATTAAGGAACAATTTAAAATTGCTTCAGGTATTGGTCTTTCAATAAATCAAGAAGATGTAAGGTGTTTTGGACATTCAATTGAGGTTAGGATAAATTCAGTTGACCCATTAAATAACTTTATGCCATCAAGTGGAAAAATAAATTTTTTATTTACACCTGGAGGAATGGGTACAAGGTTTGAATCAGCTATCTATAAAGGATTTGATATTCCTATCTACTATGATTCTATGATTGGAAAAATAATAGTAAAGGATAATAAAAGGTTAAACTCAATAAAAAAACTTAGGAGAGCTATAGAAGAAACTATGATTGAGGGAATAGAGACAAATCTAGGGTTTATGTATACACTTTTATTTGATGTAGATTTTTTAAAAGGCAGAATCCATACAAATTATATTAAAGATAAGGAAGAAGTCTTAATAAATAAAATGAAAGAGGTAGCTAAAATTGTCCAAGAAAGATCTTAAAAATAGAAAGACTTTATTATACACAATAAAAAAACTTAGCAAGCTTGCCAAGGATTTTTCAACAAAAAAAAACAATGAAAAAATATTTGTTTGTAAAAAATGTGGAAAGGCAAATCATTTAGAAGACTTGAAAAAAAATTTATTTATTTGCTCACAATGTTCTTCATATTTTCCCTTAACTGGTATAGACAGATTTGATATGCTCCTAGATAAGGGATATAGGGTAATTGATTATAATTCAAAAAAAACCAACCCTATAAATTTTCCAAATTATAGAAATAAGAAAGAGGATGAAAAAACCGAAGCTGTAAAAATTGCAAGAGGTAAAATTTTGGGACATCCAGTTTTGGTGGCTTCGCTTATTAATACATATATGTTAGGCAGTCTTGGCACTTATGTTGGAGAAGAAATAACAAAAATGATAGAAGAAGCAGAGAAAAAGCAACTACCTATTGTAATTATTTCTTTAAGTGGAGGAGCTAGAATGCAAGAGGGGATTTTTTCTTTAATGCAAATGGCAAAGATTAGTTCAGCACTTTATTCTTTTGGAGAAAAAGGTGGACTTTACATAAGTCTTCTAACTAATCCTACTATGGGAGGAGTTAGTGCAAGCTTTGCAGCTCAAGGAGATTATAACATTGGAGAGCCTGGTGCCTTAATAGGATTTGCTGGTCCAAGAGTAATAAAGGAAACACTTCGTGAAAAGATACCAGATAATTTTCAAAAAGCAGAAAATCTTGAAAATTTCGGATTCTTAGACATGATTATTGAGAGAAAAAATCAAAGAGAAATAATCGGAAAAATTTTAAGGATGCATAGGAGTAAATATGGACGCTTATGAAAGAGTTATAAATGCTAGGTCTAAAGATAGAAGTGTATCTAAGGAGGTTATAGAAGATTTATTCAATGATTATTATTATATAAAAGGAGATAGGGCTTTTGGAGATACACACTCAATAATCGGTGGAGTAGGAGAGCTTGAAAATTATACAATGACCTTTATAGGTATACAAAAAGGTAAGAGTATGGAGGAGGCTATACAAACAAATTTTGGAATGCCTGAACCTCATGCATATAGAAAGGCCATAAGGTTAATGAAAGCAGCTGAAAAATTCAAAAGACCAGTAGTTAATTTTATTGATACACCAGGTGCCTATCCAGGTGTTAGAGCAGAGGAAAAGGGACAGCATCAACTTATTGCTGATTGTCTTATTACTATGGCTGGCTTAAAAGTTCCTAGTTTTGCATTTATAATCGGTGAGGGTGGTTCAGGAGGTGCATTAGCTCTTGCTCTTGCAAATAAAATTTATATGGGGGATGGAGCTGTTTTTTCAATTCTTTCACCTGAAGGATTCTCCTCAATTTTATATAAAAGTAAGTCAAAGGCGAGAGAATCTGCTCAACTAATGCGATTAACTTCACATGATTTACTTGAAGATGGGATTATTGATGGGATTGTAAAGGAAGATAGGAATAAAATCTCAATTTCAGATTTAAAGAAAATTATTTTGGGAGATTTAAGGTATTATTCAAAATTTTCCTCAAATGAAATTGTTAGAGATAGGCATGATAAATTTAGAAAGATAGGTGTTAAGTGGGTTTAGAATTTATAGAAGCTCATAAGTTTGATATAGAAAAATTTGTAGAAAATGATTATTTCGAAAATAATCTAGACACAAGTTCAGAGTGGATTGAAAAAAGGACGGGGATATTTACTAGACAATTTTCAGATTATGGAGTTGATGAAATGGCATTAAATTTAGTCAAGAAATTTAAAAATAATATGGAAAATCTAGACTTAATAATTTGTGCATCTTTTTCTTCTAAAAGAAGAATGCCATCAATTTCTAACCTAGTAAGAGAAGAGCTTAAGAATAATCCCCACTGTCTTTGTTTAGATATAAATCTTGCTTGCAGTGGATTCGTTGCAGCTTTACTTATGGCAGAGTCATACCTTTTAGAGGGAAGAAGAGCTTATATCTTTGCAAGTGAAAAGATTTCTGACTTTATGGATATGGAAGATAGAAAGACAGCCATACTTTTTGGAGATGGAGCAGGAGGAGTTTTGGTAGAAAAAAATAATAAGCTATGGGAGGCTGACGTAGCATCTTTTCCAAATGAAAATTCTTTGAATTTAGGTGAAAACTCTAAAATCACTATGGATGGGAAAAAAGTTTATAGGTTCGCAATTGAAGAAGTTTTAAATTCTATAAAAAGACTTTTAGATAAAAATAAATTTACAGGAAAAGATATAGATAAGATGATTTTACATCAAGCAAATAAGAGAATAATCAATCATGTTGTAGAAAAAATCGGAATGGAAAAAAGCAATTGTCTATCAAATTTACAAAAATATGGAAATACGTCTGCTGCATCTATTCCTCTTGTTCTTGCAGAAAACTTTGCTTCTATTAAAGAAGGCGAAAAAATAATCTTTTCTGGTTTCGGTGCAGGTCTGTCTGTTGTTAGTGTTTTGATGGAGTGGTGAAATGGATTTAAAAAAATTACTTGATATAAAGTATCCGATTATACAAGGTGGAATGGCACATATTGCAAATGGAGAATTTGCTGGAGCAGTTTCAAGTGCTGGTGGTTTAGGTATTATTGGTTCTGGAGGAATGGATAGCAATTCTCTAAGAGAAAATATAAGAGCATTGAGAAAAATAACAGACAAGCCTTTTGGGGTTAATTTGATGATGCTTAGACCAGACATTGATAAGCTAGTTAAAGTTGTTTTAGAAGAAGATGTAAATATAATAACAGTTGGAGCAGGAAGTTATGAAAAGTATGCTGATGATTTCGAAAATAAAAAAATTAAGGTTCTACAGCTAATATCATCACCAATTCAAATAAAAAGATATGAGGCTCTTGAACCCTTTGCATTTATAGCAGAAGGCTTGGAAGCTGGAGGGCATATTGGACAAATGACAACTATGACCCTTATTCCTCAAGCTATAGCACAGACTAAAAGACCAGTTATAGCAGCAGGAGGTATAGCCTCTGGACGAGAAATTTTTGCGGCAGAAGTTTTAGGAGCAAGTGGAGTACAAATCGGTACAGGATTTTTATTTACTAAGGAATGTCCAATTCATGAAAATTATAAAAACAAATTATTAAAATCTAATTCATCAAAAGTAACTGTAATTGGGAATATAAATGGAATACCTATGCGAGTCTTAAAAAATAAGATGACAAGAGAATATCAAAGGCTTGAAAGAAATAATTCTCTTTTAGAACTTGAAAATTTCACCCTTGGTAGACTTAGGAAGGCTGTTGTTGAAGGTGATGTAGAAAATGGATCTGTAATGACTGGCTTATCTATTGGCTCCTTTAATTCGGTGATATCTGTAAAAGAATATATTGAAAAATTAATGAGTGAATACCGAGAAATAAAAGATGAATATAAAAATAAAAAATAAATATATAAATATACCAATTATTCAAGGAGCTATGGCAATTGGTATGTCAAATAAAAGCTTAGTAGCAGCAGTAGCAAATAGAGCTGGGATAGGCACTTTATCAATGGTAAATCCTGGTTATGCACAGGAAGATTTTATGAAAAATCCATTTGAGGCAAATAAGAGAGCCTTTATAGAAGATTTAAAATTTGCAAGGGAAAAGTCGAATGGTAGAGGTCTCATACTGACAAATTTAATGCATGTTGTAGAAAGATTTAATGAATATTTAGAGTTTTTAAATAGTACAGATGTTGATGGTGTAGTTGTAGGAGCAGGACTCCCCCTTGAATTGCCAAAATATATTTCAGAAGAAAAAATAATAGGCCCTATTGTATCATCAGAAAGAGCATTAAAGATTATTATGAAGAAGTGGGTGAAGTACAAAAGAAAACCTGATTTAATAATTTTGGAAGGACCTAAAGCTGGTGGTCATCTTGGATTTAAAAGAGAGGATTTGAAAATAAATATTCTAGATGAGTTGAAAAAAATTATTAAATTAAGTGAAGAAATTCCAGTCTTTGTTGGAGGAGGCTTTGGTAGTCCACAAGCTATGAAAAAAGCTTTAAAAATGGGAGCTAGTGGAGTTCAAATAGGAACAGGATTTTTGTTTACAGAAGAATCAGGTATGCCAAAATCTACAAAAGAAAAACTTCTAAAAGAAATAAATAATGGAAATCTTAAAAATGTTATATTAGAAAGTCCTGTTGGACTACTTGCAAGAGGTATAGAAAACAAACTTGTTAAAAGAATGAAATCAGAAAAAATTCCACCTAAGCGTTGTATTTCATGTATTAAAACTTGCAAAAGAAAAGATACAAATTACTGTATAAGCGAGGCTCTTATAAATGCTGTAAAAGGGGATATAGATAATGGATTATTTTTTGCAGGAACTGATGTAGAAAATATTGAAAAAGTTAGGTCTGTAGATGATTATATAGACTGGTTACTGGAGGAAAAATGACTAAAATAGGGGTGGTTTTTGGAGGGCAAGGTTCTCAATATGAAAATATGGGAAAAGTTTTTTTAAATCATTCAAAAACCAAATATATATATGAAGAAATTTCTGAGTATAAAAAGATTATTTTAAATGGAGATCTAGAAGAATTATCAAGGACTGAAAATCTTCAACCTATAATGCTTGCATTTCAAATATCTGCACTAGAATTTTTAAAAACGAATGATAATATAGTTGCAACTTGCGGCTTAAGTCTTGGAGAATATGCAAGTCTAGTATTGGCGGGTTCTTTGCCATATAAAGATGCACTTTCTCTTGTCAAAATAAGAGGAAGTCTTATGCAAGATGAAAGTCAAAAATATGATACTAAGATGCTTGCAATTTTGAATAAAAATGAAGATGAAGTTAAAAATCTTATTATTAATTTTTCTTATCCTGATGAAATCCATATTTCAAATATAAATAGTCCAAAGCAAGTTGTAGTTGCTGGAGATACAAAAAAAATAGACTTTTTTAAAGAATACATGACTGAAAGAAAAATACGAGCCATTGAAATGAAAGTAAGTGGTGCCTTTCACACAAGCTTTATGGAAAATGCTGGAAAAAAATATTTTGAAAAGTTAAAAGAAATAAAATTTGAAAAACCTAAGATAGATTATTATTTAAATCTAACAGGGAAAAAATATAGTGAAGAAGATTTAAGAATTGTTTTATCAAAACATATATATAATCCTGTGAGACTTTTTGATGATATAAAAAATATGATAGATTCTGGAGTGGATAAGATTGTAGAAATCGGTCCGGGTAGTGTGATTTCTAATATAATTAGAAAAAACTTCAAAGAAGTTCAAGTGATTTCTCTAAAAAACGAAGAAGAAATAATTAAGGGGTAATGATGAATAATAAAAAATATGCTCTAATAACAGGGGCTAGTGGGGGTATTGGAAGTGCTATTGCAAGAAAGCTTGCAAGTGATTATAATTTAATCCTCCATACAAGAAGTAAGAAAGATAAGATAGATAAATTAAAAAAAGAATTAGATACAGAAGTTATTTGTATAAGTGCAGACCTATCTAATTTTGAAGATTGTCAGAAAGTTTTTAATATATGTAAAGAAGAAAATCTTGATGTAGAAGTTCTAGTAAATAATGCAGGTATGACTTTGGATAATGTAATTTTTAGAATGAAAGAAGAGGACTTTGTAAAAGTAATAGAAACAAATTTATATTCGGTTTTTTATCTCTCCAAATTATTTGCAAGGACAATGATGAAGAAAAAAAGCGGGAGAATAATAAATATTGCCTCTATAAGTGGAATTAGAGGCAATGTTGGACAAACAAATTACAGTGCCTCAAAAGCTGGAATCATTGGTTTTACTAAGTCACTTGCCAAAGAACTTGCTACAAAAAATATTTTGGTAAATGCAGTAGCACCTGGTTTTATAGATACAGAAATGACAAATAATTTAAATGATGCAGTTAAGGAAGAAATTTTAAGAGATATTCCCTTAAAAAGATATGGGAAAGCTGAAGATGTAGCTGGATTAGTTTATTTTTTATCAGGAAAAGACTCGTCATACATAACTGGTCAAGTTATTTCAGTTGATGGAGGAATGAATATATGAGAGTTGTAGTTACAGGTTTTGGTGCTTTAACACCAATAGGTTCAACGAAAGAAGAACTTATAAAATCTATGAGTGATGGAAGATGTGCTATTGACGAAATCACGCGTTATCCAATAGAAAATAGAGAAGTTACTCTTGCAGCTGAACTTAAAAATTATAAAGAGGATAAAGAATTTTCAAGAAAAGAAATAAATAGATTGGATAAGGTAAATCAATATGCCATCTTAGCTGCAAAAAATGCTATGAAAGATTCAAAACTTTCAAAAGAAGAAATAGAAAATAAAAGAGTTGGAGTTTATATAAGTTCAGGGATTGGTGGAATAAGAACTATTGAGCAAGATTATGTAAGGGGAATGAATAGGGGGTTTGATAAGTTAAGTCCTTACTTTATCCCAAAGGCAATAATAAATTCAGTAGGTGCAAATGTTGCAATAGAACTAGGAGCACATGGTTCTTGTATATCTATGGTAACTGCTTGTGCATCATCTACAAATGCAATAGGGGAAGCTTATAGGGCAATAAAAGATGGTTACGAAGAAATTATCTTTGCCGGAGGAAGTGAGGCATCGATTACCGAACTTGGCATTGGTGGATTTACATCTATGAAAGCTCTTAGCACTTCTAAGGATAAAAATAGGGCATCAATTCCTTTTGATAAGGATAGGAACGGATTTGTAATGGGAGAGGGTGCTGGTGTTTTGGTTTTAGAAAGTTTGGATTCAGCTTTAAAAAGAGGAGCAAATATAATTGCAGAATTAGTTGGTTATGGAGTAAATTGTGATGCTTATCACATAACATCACCATCACCTGATGCAAAGTTTGCAACAAAAGCAATTGCAGATGCTATAAAAGATGCGGGAATAAGTGCAGATGAAATAGATTATATAAATGCCCACGGAACTTCAACATTTTTAAATGATAAACTTGAAACTCTTGCAATAAAAAATATATTTGGAGATAGAAAAATTAAAGTATCTTCATCAAAATCCCAAATGGGACATCTACTAGGTGGTTCTGGTGCTGTTGAATCAATACTTTCGATTTTAGCAATGAATGAAGGATTTTTACCCCCATTAATAAATTTTAAAAATAGAGATTTAGAATGTGATCTTAACTTTGCTTTAGAAGCAGAAGAATATCCTATAAATTATTTTCTCAAAAACTCACTTGGATTTGGGGGACATAATGCAGCCCTAATTTTTAAGAGGTATTAATATGGAAATAAATTTTGATCAATTAAAAGAAATCTTACCACATTCTTATCCTTTTATAATGATTGACAAGATTGTTGAAATAGACAATAATAAATATGCAAAGGGAATTAAATCAGTATCTGGTGGAGAATATTATTTTCAAGGACATTTCCAACAGGAGGCCATAATGCCTGGGGTTCTTCAAATAGAAGCAGTTGCTCAAGTTGGAGCAGTAGCACTTTTAAGAGAAAATCCTAAAAGGCTTGCTTTGCTTGGTGGAATAAAAAATGCACGATTTTATAAGCCAGTAAAACCAGGAGATTATTTGGAAATAACTTGTGAGATGATGAAAATAGTAAAAAATCTCGGTATTGGAAAGGGTAATATTATAAGAGATGGGGAAATTGTAATGACTTGTGAAATATCCTTTGC
>NZ_JAXDSU010000040.1:0-91801 GCF_034090325.1 Anaerococcus porci | reverse complement strand
ATTGCTTTTAGTCTAACTTCTTCTTTTTTATTGTTTGTATTTTTTCTGGCTTTTTCAAGCTCATAAATTTCTTTTTTTGTTTTTTCATCTATTATCTTTTTCATATTCTTATTATACACTTTTAATTAGGTTTTAGTATTAGATAATCACTTGCTATATATGGACCTGAACCCCAAAATCCGGAATACGGATGGAGGGGTTTTTGTATGCCAGAATAAACAAAAGAATTTAAGGTAAAACTAGTAAAGGAATATGTGTCTTGCGATTTGAAACGGTTTGAAGTGAGACAAGGAAAAAAACTAGGACTATCTCAATAAATACTAACGCAAGCACAAGTATAAAATAGGCTAAAGTGACTTATCAGCCTATTTATTATATAATATAGATTAATGAATAAAACGGATAAGGGGTAATAATATGGCAATTTTTTATAAACCATTATGGCACTTATTGGTAGAAAGAGAAATGAACAAAGAAGACTTAAAAAGAGCTGCAAACATAACAAGCAACATAGTTTAAAGAATGAGTAAAAACTCTTATGTGAACTTAGAGTCATTAGAAAAGATTTGCCTGGAATTGGATTGCAGAATTGAAGATGTTATAGAGATTAGCAAATCAAAACAATTACAAGAGGATTAAAGAATGAGTAGACAAGCTAGTAATAAAAATTTAAAAAAAGCAAGTAAAAATAAAAATGACGAATTCTATACTCAACTCGTTGATATAGAAAGAGAGTTGAAATATTATAAAGATCATTTTAGAGATAAAGTAGTCTATTGTAATTGTGATGATTCAAGAGTAAGTAATTTTTTAAATACTTCTATTTGAATTTCGAGCATTTGGGATTAAAAAAATTAATAGCTACTTGTCATAAAAATCAAGATATAGATTTATTTTCAATGAATGACAAGGAAGAGGCAGTATGGCTAGAATATAAAGGAAATGGCAACATTAAGTGATTTTTTAGTTGATGATTATGAGAGTTATGTTTCGTGGGGAATGGCATTAAAAAATGCTTATTCTCCAAAATTATATTATAAATTGTCTCCAGGCGTTGGATGATGGGAGATTATTCAAAAAGCGATATTTAGAAATTACTTTTTCGGGATACATTGAAAATGATTTACTCAACACATGAAAATATTAAATAAGGATAAAATATATATGAATTTATTAAAGAACAAATCTTTTATGGCATTTTGGGGTTCAACTACCCTATTACGTTTAGCTTCAAATATTTTACAATTCGCATTAGCGATTTATGTATTAGACTTGACAGGATCTGCATTGGTTTTTTCGACTGTTCTTTCGGTAATTATTTTACCGAGATTGATTTTCACGCCAATTTCCGGGTATTTAGCAGATTGTAGGAATTGTATACATGTTCTACGCTGGTGTGCATTAAGTCTTGTAGTTTTGATGGCGAGTTTTTTTATAATACACACGGTTATTAAACCATTATCAATACCTCTGATATATATTTTGGTTATTTTTTTGGAAATTTGTGAAACGCTTATTTCTGCATCAGACGCTAAAGCAATTGTTCTAATAATTGAAAAAGATAAAATTGCTTCGGCAAGTAAATTGTCCTCTCTGGACGATGGAATTGTTGAGATAGCATCTCCTGTTATTGGCGGATTTGCTTACGGAGTATTTGGTTTAAGTACAGTTTTGTTTGTAGCTTTATTTATAGAGGCAGTTGCATTTTTACTAATGATGATTGTGCGTACTAATGGAGTTTCTCATTGTGATAAACTCATTGAAAAATCTAAAACTAACATTGTGAGAGACAGTATCACTTCTTATAAAAGTGCAGTTATTTCCATGAAAGAGTACCATTTCGTAGTTGGGATAGTGTTGTTCGCTCCGCTTTTTAACTTCTTTATTGCACCATTATTTTCCATTGTTGTCCCACATTTTATTCGCATTACACTTAATTCTAATGTTGATGTTTACACAGCCTATAATTTAATTCTTGGTGTAGCGGGACTAATTGCTCCATTTATTGCGATGATGGTAATCAAAAACGATGATGAGAAAATAGCGAATATGAAAGGGACATTGTTTTTGGCTGGGATGTTAGTCTTTCTTTCGTTTGCATTAAATTATCTGTTTAATATTCAATCAGAAGCGTTACTATATATCGTTGTTGGAATTATGGCTATAGCCGTAATAATAATTACTGTAATGAATATTGCAACAACTATTACAATAAAAAGTAAAATTCCAGAAGATATTCTTGGAAGAATAGTATCTATAATTCAATTATGTGCTGTTGTTGCGATGCCATTGGGACAATTGCTATATGGATATTTTGCAGACAATTTTCCGGCAACTATTTCTTTCATATTCTCAGCTTTCGGACTTTGTATAACCTATTTAGTAATGCGAAAAACATATAAGCGTTTGGATGAGGGTAAAAATGTTAGGGCTTAATTTATCTTATAAAATTTTCAGTGGTATTGTTGTTGTACCTGAAGATATTGGTAAAGTTTTATCTGTAAGCAGAAACTCAATATTATTGGCAACTGCAAGTGGAGAATTAACGATAAGCAATTCTAAAAAAATGATAAATGGTATGCAAAGAATGTAACAGAAGAAAATCTTCAAAATAGAAAAAGGATGATTAGAAAAATAAAAATCTAGTCGTCTTTTTTGTTTTAAAGAAAGGAGTTTTATATGAAAAAATTAGATCAACTAAGACAAGAGTCAAAAGAAATAAAAGATAAAATTGACGATACAGAAGAAAGATTAAGACAACTAAAAAATCAAGAAAAAAAGATATTAAAACAAGACATAGTGAAAAGAAGAAAAGAAAGAACTCATAGACTTATAACAATAGGAGCAATCTTAGAAAGTCTTATAGAAAATGCAGAAGAACTAACAGATGAAGAAATAAAAATTCTACTAGAAGAAGCAACAAAAACAAAAGAATTCAAAGAAACACTAAAAATAATAAGAGAAAATTAGGGAAAATATAATAATTAAATCTCCCTTAGATTTTCTAAGGGCGCAATTATACACCCTAAAGGGTGCTTGCGTCCTGCGGAGCCAAACCCTTGCAGGGAGCAACAACCATTCGCTTTTTAAAAGTCAAGGGTAAATAAACTCGCTAAGGCTCGCCCTTGACTTTTAAAATTTGAAATGAACAAAACAATTAAGCCGACATACTGAAACAACAAAAATTGGATAGGATACAATAATTCAATAACTATAAATAGAATAGATACAGATAACATATCACTTAATAGAAAATATAGATTTAATAGAGGTGTTAAGTTTGATAAAATAAAATTAGATTTTACTAAAATATGTGCTAAATAATGAGATGATTTTAGACATTAATGAAAAAATGTTTGATAATATCAAAAAAATGACAGTATATGAAAACACTTACTGATTTAAAACCTTAGGATTATAACGATTATATGATGATATTTTCTATATTTAAATGGAAATAAAACTTTGAAGGGGGGTGATTTACATATGAATTTAGCGGATCCCAAAGATATTACTGTTAAAATAGTTTTATTGATACCGATTATTTTAACATTATTTTCTTCATATATGATAGATAAGACAAATGGAAATATTATAGCAGGATTTAATACTATGGAAGAAGACAAGAAAGAAGAGCTAATAAGAAAAGGATATATATCTAAAGTCAAAAAAATGACTTTTACAATGAGTATACCTTTAGTTATTGCCTTTTTGTCTAGTTTTTTTGTTAAGAATATTAAGCTTTATAATGATATTCTTATGGGAGCATGGGGGTTGTTTGGAATAATTACGATTTTAGGAATTGTAGTTATAAATTATTCTATGAGAAGTTAATATTTTTTATAAATTGCTAATAAATAAGCCAAAATAACGTATTAACCGTAGATAGAGAAATTTTCTATTTACGGTTTTTATTTGATGAAAAATCTAATCAAGTAATATGATTTAGCAACATTTTACGAATATATGGAATTTCATATAGGAATTAAAACTACATTAGAAGCTTATAAGCAGAATTTTTATTTTAGGGATTTTAAAGAATTCCCTTTGTAGAATGAGTATGGTAAAAGACTTGAATTACTTATTTATGTTCCATCTATTAAAATTTGAAAACATTATAGAGTTTTAGTGGATGCGGTCATTTGAAATATATTAAAAGATAATTAATTATTATTTTAAATATAATTATATTTTCATTGTATTATATTACGATATATTTATTAATTAAGTATTAATTGACACATACTAATAATGATGTATAATAAAAAAGTAAATGATTTCAATTTTTCTAAAGAGGAGTATATATGAATAAAAAAATAAAATTAACAGCTTTGGCTGTTGCCTTGTCATTAGCTTTTACAGCTTGTTCTAATAATAACAATAATACAGCAGAAACAAAATCAAATGCAGTTACTTCTGCAAAAAGTGATGAAGCTTCAAATAAAAAAATAGCATCTAATGAAGATAAGAGCAACGAAAAAAGCACATCTAATGAAGAAGATTCCAAAGCTAGTAAATTTTCGAGTGAAGATATAGTTTTAAGAAGATCTTTATCAGCTCCACATGGGGAGGGCTCATTTGCTAGAACTGTGGTGGTTACTCAAGCAGATAAGATAATAACAGCATCTTTAGATGAATTCCAATATTTTGATGAAAAAGAATTTAAAGCACTTCCAAATCAAGATGGAGAAAAAGAGTTCAAAAAAGGGGCTAAAGAAGGTAAAATCTTAGGTTCTAAGGTAGAAAATAGCGAGGCTTACTCTAAACTAATGGAAGAGAAAGCTGGTTCAACTGTTACTATTAAAGATAATTTCAAAGCAATTGAAAACTTTGTTTCAGGAAAAACCATCTCTGAAATAGAAGAAGTTATAAATAATGCTGAAGATGGAAAAGCTATAGATGCGGTAAGTGGAGCAACTCTAGTAGATACAAAAGCATATCTTAAGTCTATAGTTGATACAGCAAAAAATGATAAATTTGCTGTAAAAGCCGATACACAAAGTGTTGACAATTTAACACTTAAATCAGCATTTGGAGGTAGAAATACAGATAATTCAGTATCAGATGTATTTGTTTTATTACAAAATGATAAGATTGTAGCAACATCAATTGATGAATATCAATATTTTGGTGAAAAAGGTGTTCCAAATTCAGATAAAAAGTTTGGCGAAAACTATGCTGATAAGAAAAATCAATTGGCTTCTAAACTTGAAAACGATAGGGAATATTCAGCTCTTATGAAAGAACATGCTAAAGCTAAAAATGACATATCTGAAAATTTCAAGGCTATAGAAGAGTATACAAAAGGAAAAACAGCTGAAGAAATCAAAAAGATAGCAGATGAAAAAGGAAAAGCTATAGATGAAATTAGTGGCGCAACTCTTACAGATGCAGTTGGTTATCTAGATGTAATCTATGATGCAGCAAGTAAATAGAAATTAGGGGCTGTTGCAAAATTATGAATTTATAACGTTTCATCATTACAAGTTACTCATAGACAATTTGAGAATAGTCTTCCAGCTCATGGAGACAAATTGTCGTTAAGAGCTTGTGATGATTTTGGAACGATTAATTCATTCTGCAACTGCCTCTTTTTTTGTGATAATTTAACTTTTATATTAAATGGTAAAATATTATAAAAGGAGTTAATATGATAAAAAATATAATATTTGACCTTGATGGGACTATTTCAAAATCAGGAGAAGGTATTATTAAGGCTTTTGAATATAGTCTAGATAAGATGGATATAATTTATAAAGTCGATGATTTAAAAAAATATATAGGCCCACCACTTAGAGAGTCTTTCGTAAAAGAAGTAGGAGAAGCCAAGGCAGATGAAGCAGTAGATTATTATAGATATTATTATTTTGAAAAAGGAATGTATGAGACAAGTATGTATGAAGGAATTGAGCAGTTAATTAAATACCTATACAATAATTCTTATAGACTCTTCGTTGCTACGAGCAAGGGTAGGGAATCTAGCTTAAAAATACTTGATTATTTTGGAATAGGTAATTATTTTACTTATGTAGAAGGTTCTACAGAAAGTTTGAATACAAAAGTTAGGGTTCTTGAAAGTCTACTTAGAAAAAATAATTTAAAAAGAGATGAGTCTATAATGATAGGTGATAGGCTATATGATATAAATGCAAGCTTTAAACTTGGACTTAAATCTATAGGTGTAGAATATGGATATGGTAATATAGGTGAATTTAAAAGGGCATCTTATATAGTGAAGGAGCCTTTAGAAATTAAAGATATATTAGAAAAAATTAACTAAAAGCTTAAGCTTTTAGTTAAAAAATTCTTTATAAAGTTTTTGGATTGCAAGTTTTTCATTTTCTTTTTTGATAAAAACAAAAAGAGAGTTATTGCTTGCACCTTGTATTATTGCTTCTAATTTAATATTTTCTTCATCAAAAGTTTTTGATATTTTATATAGGGTTTGTGTCATGATATTCTTTAATCCCTCCCCAACAATTGCTATAGCTGAAAGATCGTCTATTATTTCAAATTCATCAAAATCAAAGTTTGTTTTAATAGTATTTATTATATTTTGCATCTGAAATTCACTAGTTATGTATTTCTTACGAATTAAAATAGATAAGGAATCTATGCCTGTAGGTATATGTTCTACTGGTATATGTTGATATTCAAATATATCAAGAAGCTTATTAATATATCCTACTTGCTTGTTCATAAGATATTCTGTAATATTAAAGGCAAGAAAATCACCAACATTTGATATACCTATAATTGGGTTTTCCTTAATATTATTTCTCTTAGTTTCTATAATGGTTCCACCATTATTAGGGTCGTTGGTATTTTTAACTTGTATTTTTATATTATTTTTCAAAAGAGGTGCTACTGCATCTTCTTGAAAAATCTCAAAGCCATTATAGGATAACTCCCTCATTTCCCTATATGTAATATTTGTTATAGGTTTAGGATTATCAATTAGATTTGGGTGGGCAGTATAGATGTATGACATATCTGTAAAGTTTTCATAAATATCACATTCTAGACCACGAGCAACGATTGAGCCAGTTATATCTGAGCCACCTCTTTGGAATGTTATAATTTTACCTTGAGGTGATATAGCATAAAAACCAGGAATTATAAAAAGTCTATCATCATCTTTAAATCTTTTTATATTATTATAAGTTTCTTCTAAGATTATAGGTTCATTTATTGTGTGTTCAACAAGTATTCCAGCCTCTTTTGGTGATAGATAAGAACATTTATATCCTAAGGAACTGATATATTTTGCAATTAGTCTTGCGTTAAAGTCTTCTCCGCATGATTTAATTGCATTTTCGAGATAAAAAGAATCATCTATTTCATCTAGGTATTTATTTAAGATAAGTCTAAAATCATCAAGTAGCTTTTCATCAAGTTTAAGATCTAAGACAATCTCTTCATATCTTTTTATAATATTTTCGAGTTGTTCTTTATATTTTGGATCTTTATTCCTGTACTTCTCATATAAATCTATTAATAGGTCTGTAACCTTAATATCATTACTATATCTTTTTCCAGGTGCAGATACTACAACAGCACAAATCTCTTTATCATTTAAAACAATATCACAAACTTTTTTAATTTGTGTAGAATTGGCCACTGAAGAGCCTCCAAATTTTGCGGTTTTTTTCATAATATTCCTTTCTAAATTTTAAATATTTAAATTTAATCATTATTATACATTAAAACATATTTGTTTAGCAAATCATATTTCAAATATGGCTATTTATATATTTTCATATAAAATATATATTATAGGAGGAAATATGCTAGGAAAAGATTTTTACAAGAAGGAAACACTTAGTCTTGCTAAAGATTTAATTGGAAAGACTTTAGTAAGAAATATAGATAATATAAAAATGAAAGCAAGAATTGTAGAAACAGAAGCTTATCTTGGGGTAAATGATAGGGCTTGTCACACCTTTAATGATAAGATGACCGAAAGAAATAAAATATTATATATGGATTGTGGAACTCTTTATATTTATCAAACCTATGGAATTCACTTTCTTCTAAATATATCCAGTTTTGGGGAAAAAGTTCCAGAAGGAGTTTTAATAAGAGCGGTAGAACCTTTGTCAAATATAGATCAATTTGCTATTAATAGGTTTAATAAAAAATACAATGAATTATCTAACTATCAAAAGAAAAATATCACTAATGGACCAGCAAAGCTTACCAAAGCTCTAAAAATAGATAAAGATTTAAATGGAAAAAATATTTTTTCAAGAAGCCTTTATATCGAAGATTCCAATGTTTCTTTTGAAATAGAGGTAGATAGGAGAGTTGGTATAGATTATGCAAAAGAGGCGAGAAATCTTCCGTATAGATTTTTTATAAAAAATAATCCCTATGTCTCTAAATTTAAACAAGATTAGGCCCATAATTATAAAATATTTTAGATAATAATAATAAAATATTTGACTTATAGGACTATTAGTGATAAATTATTACATAACAACTTAACAATGTAGTCAAGAGGTCGCGGTTATGATTAGTAAATCATTGAAAGGCATAACCGCCGAAATACCCCATGGTGTTGGTTGTATTCAAAATATGGATGCAACTGTCAATAAGGATGTGCCAATCCTTATTGGAGAACTTACTATATTGCGGCGAAAGGAAATCATGGGCCTTTTGCTCATGATTTTTTTAATGGGAGGATTTATGTTAGATAATAATTTTGAAAATAAGGATGGAATTTTGTATATAGGAGGAGTAAGTGTTGAAAAACTTAAAGATAAATATCAGACTCCCTTATATATATTCGATCAAAAAAGTTTAAAAAATAGGACAAAGGCTTTTGTAGATAATTTTAAATCTTTAAAGTTTGATACAGAGGTGGTTTATGCTACTAAGGCTTTCTCAAATCTTTATGTATTATCACTTTTAAATAATTACAATATTTTATTTGATTGTGTTTCAAAAGAAGAGATTTTTGTATGTCTTAAGGCAGGAGTTGACTCTAGTAGAATTCACTTTCATGGAAACAACAAAAGTAAGGATGAGTTAGAATATACAATAGATAAGAATATAGGACTTATAATTATCGATTCAGTCGATGAGTATTATCTTTTAGATTCTATATTAAATGAGAAAAATAAAAAGATTGATGTTTTAATTAGAATTAATCCAGATGTTAAGACTGATACTCACAAGTTTATACAAACTTCTAATGCCGATTCTAAATTTGGTTTAAATATTAGAGATAAAAATACAAAAATCTTTATAAGTAAATCCTTAAAAAATAAAAACATGCATATACTTGGCTTTCATGCCCACATAGGAAGTCAAGTTAAAAATCTAGATTTTTTCAAAGAAGAAGCAAAAATTATGCTTAAATATATGAAAGAAATTGAAGAAGATAATTCATATAAGTTTAGTCATATTAATTTAGGTGGAGGTTTTGGAACAAAAGAAAGAATTGAAGATAGGGATCTAGATATTGAAGTATTTTTAAAAGATTATATAAAAACAATAGAAAACTTATTAGCTTATTATAAACTAGATATAAAAAATGTTGGCATTGAGCCTGGAAGAAGCTTGATTTCAAAATCAGGTTCTATGCTTTATACAATTGGCTCAACAAAGAAAACCCTAGAAGGATTTCCATTGATTTTTGTAGATGGAGGCATGAGCGATAATATAAGACCTAGCCTTTATGATGCTAAGTATTCGTCTATTTTAGCTAATAAATTAAATAATGAGGCTAATATAATTTATAGAGTAGGTGGAAAGCTTTGTGAGTCAGGAGATATACTTATTGATGAGGTGAAACTTCCTAAGGTAGAAAGAGATGATTTACTTCTTATCCCATATTCTGGTGCCTATACTTATTCAATGGCATCAAATTATAATAAGCAAAGAAAGGCGGCGGTTGTATTTGTTGAGGATGGATGTGATTATTTAGCTGTAAGAAGAGAAAGTTTGGATGATTTAATTAGTAGAGACGAAATTTATAAAGGAGAAATTAATGAAAGAATTTAATGTAGCGGTAGTTGGAGCAACAGGTCTTGTTGGAAGAAAGATTTTAGAAATACTCGATGAAAGAAATTTTCCTATAAAAAATTTAAGAGCTCTTGCTAGTGAAAAAAGTGCAGGAAATAAAATTAAATTTAGGGGAGAAGATATTACAGTTGAAAAGCTTGATGAAAATTCCTTTTCAAATAAAGACATTGATCTTGCCCTATTTTCTGCTGGTGGAGCTGTATCTGAAAAGTATATTCCAATTGCTATAAAAAATGGCGTTAAATGTGTTGATAACTCATCATTTTTTAGGATGCATAATGATGTAATCTTGGTTGTGCCAGAAATTAATAAGGATAAGATTACAAAGGATACTATGTTAATAGCAAATCCAAATTGTTCTACAATTCAATCAGTCTTGGCACTTAAACCAATATTTGATAATTTTAATATAAAAAGAATTGTCTATAATACATATCAAGCGGTATCTGGTGGAGGTGAAAGAGCCTTAGAGGATTTATACAATAAAACAAATTATAAATGGAAATATAAGATTTTTAATAATGTTCTTCCACAAATTGATGACTTTACAGAAAATGGATATACAAAAGAAGAAATGAAAATGATAAATGAAACAAGAAAGATTCTTGGAGATGATAGTCTAAAAATCACTGCAACAACAGCAAGAGTTCCTGTTGAAAATTCACATGCTATTTCAATAAATATTGAGATAGATAAGGATTTTGATCTTGATTACATAAAGAAAATTCTTGAAAATCAAGAAGGAGTAAAAGTTGTTGATGATATAGAAAATGAACTTTATCCTCTTCCAACTGAGGCCACAGGATACGATGATGTATTTGTAGGAAGAATTAGAAGAGACTATTCACTAGAATATGGATTAAATTTATGGTGTGTAGCTGATAATATTAGAAAGGGAGCAGCAACGAATGCAGTCGAAAATGCAGAACTTTTAATGGAGGTATAGATGTTATTTGAAGGTAGTGGTGTTGCAATTGTAACGCCCTTTAATGAAGACTTAAGTGTAGACTATGAAGCTTATAGAAATTTAATCAAGTTTCATTTAGAAAATCATACAGATGCAATAGTTGCTCTTGGTACTACTGCTGAAGCAGCTTGCCTTAGTGAATGTGAAAAAATGAAACTTATTGATATTAGTATAGATGAGATTAAGGGTAAGATTCCATTAATAGTAGGTACAGGCTCAAATAATACAAATGAAGCAATAAGATTTTCTAAAAAAGTATCAGAAATTGATGGGGTTGATGCACTATTACTAGTGACTCCTTACTATAACAAATGTAGCCAAGAAGGTCTTTATAAACATTATAAAGAAATAGCTAATAATTCGATAAAGCCAATAATACTTTATAATGTGCCAGGAAGAACTAATGTAAATATTGAAGTAGAAACAGTAAAAAGGTTAAGTAAGATTGAAAATATTGTTGGAATTAAGGACGCTAAGGGAGATTTAGCTTATACAACTAATCTTAGAAAAGTACTTCCTAAAGATTTTGCTATATATTCTGGAAACGACGATGTAATTACACCTCTTATGAGTGTTGGGGGAAATGGAGTTATTTCTGTTCTTGCAAATATATATCCAAAAGAAGTTCATGATTTAGTTAAATATGCCTTAGATGGAAATTTTGAAAAATCAGCAAGTATTCAATTAAAATATTTTAATCTTATAAAAGCCTTATTTGTGGATGTAAATCCTATAGGGATTAAATTTGCAGGATCTGTATTAAAACTTTATAAAAATGAACTTAGACTTCCTCTTACAAAAGCAAGCGAGAAATGTGAAATTCTAATAAAAAATGCCTTGGAGGATTTAAATGATTAGAGTACTGGTATCAGGTGCAACAGGTGCAATGGGTGAGGTTCTAATTGATCTTATAAAAAAATCAGAAGATTTCAAAGTAAGCGCTGGTTTTTCTAAAGAAGATAAAGTGTGTGATGAATTTACTATTTATTCTGATATAAAAAAAATAAAAGAAAAATCTGATGTAATTATTGATTTTTCATCTAAGGATAGTCTTGATTCGATTTTATCCTTAGCCTTAGATAAAAATATTTCATTAGTAATTGCATCAACTGGATTTGATGATAAGGACCTAGAAAAGATAAAAAAAGCTAGCGAGAAAGTTCCTATTGTCCAATCTGGAAATTTTTCGCTAGGCGTAAATGTAATGGTATATGTATCAAAACTATTATCAAAACTTTTAGATGGTTTTGAGATTGAAATTATTGAAGCTCATCATAATAAAAAAAGGGATGCACCTAGTGGGACTGCAAACATGCTTTTTGATGCTGTAAATGAAGCAAGGGATAATAAACTTTCTAAGCTTTATGGAAGAGAAGGATTTTCTGATAGTAGAAATCCAAATGAAGTTGGCATCCATTCTTTAAGAGCTGGAAGTATAAATGGTGACCATGAAGTAGTTTTTGCAGGTCTTGATGAAGTAGTAAGTATATCTCATCACGCTCAAAGCAAAAAAATATTTGCCATAGGTGCTTTAAAGGTAGCAAAGTATATTTTAGATAAAGAAAATGGTTTAATAGATATAAAAGAAATTTTAGATATAGGAGAATAATATGATAAGAATAGGAATAGTTGGTTATGGAAATTTAGGGAAATCATGTGAAAGTCTTATAAAAAGATCAGATGATATGGAACTTTTTGGAATATTTACAAGGAGAGACTTAAAGGAAGATAAGTTTTATTTATTAGATGATATTAATGATTATAAGGATGATATAGATGTATTAATACTTTGTGGTTCATCTGATAAAGATATACTTATTCAAGCCCCTAAGTTGATTGAAAATTTTAATACTGTTGATAGCTTTGATACACATAAAAAAATCTATGATTACTATAAAAAGATGGATAAACTAGCAAAAGATAATAAAAAGACAGCATTAATATCAACAGGTTGGGATCCAGGTTTATTTTCTTTAATTAGAACCTATGCTGAGTCAGTACTTGAGGACGGAAATACCTATACTTTCTGGGGAAAGGGTATAAGTCAAGGACACTCTGCTGCAGTAAGATCAATAGATGGTATAGCTGATGCAAGTCAATATACTATTCCAAAGGAAGACTACATTGAAAAGGTAAAAAATGGTGAAAATTTAGAATTTAAAGCAGAAGATGCTCATGTAAGAGAGGTTTTTGCAGTAGCCAAAGAAGGATATGACCTAAAAGAATTAGAAAAAGAAATAAAGTCAATCCCTAATTACTTTGATAAGTATGAAACAAGTGTTCATTTTATAAGTCAAGATGAACTCAACAGAAATCACAAGGGAATGCCTCATGGAGGAAGAGTAATTAGAAGTGGTAAGTCGGCTAATAATAACCTATCAACCATTGAATTTAGACTTGATCTTGATAGCAATCCTGATTTTACAGCAGCAGTAGATTTAGCCTATGCTAGGGCTATTTATAGATTCAATAAAGAAGAAAAATATGGTGCTTATACAGTACTTGATATAGCACCAAAATACTTATCTAAAAAAGATTATGACAAACTTTTAAAAGAAAATATTTAAAAATTGGCCTTTTGGCCAATTTTTAATTAAAATATATCCAATTAATTGCTTTTTCTATGATTTCAAATTCAATATTATTAGATTTGAAAATTTCTCCATCAATATTTGCAAGAATATCCTCTTTTGCTTTTATAAGACCTTTTTTAACCTTTATTTCCTTAAGATACTTTGAATTTTCAAGTTTTCCATACTTATATCTGACTATAAGAGATGGAAGCAGCAATGTTGGTATTTTTTTAGCATAAACTAAATTTAAAACTCCATCATCAACTTTTGCAGATGGAGCTGGGTTAAAACCAGATCCATAAAATCCACCATTGCAAATAGCTGATAAAAGAAACTTATCATTGAATTTTAATATATTTCCCTTATCATCTTTTAATTTTAAATATAGATCTTTATAAGAAATCTTGGGAATAGATTTTAAAACTCCAAGTAGATAGGCTTTTTTTCCAAGATTTGGATTTTTATCGAGAATCTTGTAAGCATTCTCTAAAACAATAGTGTCAAAACCTAATGAGAGAACATTTATGCATATTGAATTATTTACCTTAATTAAGTCAATCTTTTTATTTTTGAAATTTAATAGACTATTGATTGAAAAATTCTTGTAAGAGAAATTTTTAGAAAAATCATTAGCAGTTCCCATTGGTATGAGTCCTAAAGATGAATTATTTCTATCATATTTATAAATAATTTCAGCGATTTCATTTAAAGAACCATCTCCGCCTGCAACAATAATAGCTTTTTTAACATCCTTGTTAGATTTAATAAAATCATAAGTCGCATTTTTAGCGTGATTTTTATAGTTTGTTTCTATGATTTTAACATCGTTTTTTCTATTTTTATAAAGTTTTTTTAAATCATTTTTTCCTATATCAAATTCAGTTTTACCAGACTTTGATGATAGGATATATAATATTTTTTCCATAAGTCACCATCAAATATAAAACTATTATAACATGAGTAAAATGTTTTATAAAAAAATGTTATAATAAAATTTAAAGTATAGAAAGGAGATAAGATGAATTTTGTTGATTATCTTGAAATAGAATATATAAAGGATAAGGATGGGGAAATATTAACCAGAATACCTATAAAAAATTATTGTCTAAATATTAATAATATAGTTCATGGAGGGGTTATTATGACTCTAATTGATACGGCATGTGGTAAGAAAGCATCTGAAATTTTTGGTGAAGTAGAAATTGTAACAACTGAAGGCTATACAAATTTTTTAAGACCAGCCCATGATACGGCTTATTTATATGCAAAATGTAATGTTAGAAAGAAAGGTAGACATATTGTAAATATAGATTGTGATGTATTTGATGACAATTGCAAACTTATTGCTATAGGAAGATTTTCTTTTTTTAAGCCAAATTAATTACCATATTTTAACTTCTTATGATATAATAAAAAAAGTTCAATAGCACGCCGACACCTTGGTGTGTTAAAGTAAAGGAGTTAAATATGAACAATGAAAGAAAATTCTCGTCTAGATTAGGTTTTATCCTAACGGCGGTAGGAAGTGCAGTTGGAATGGCGAATGTCTGGGGCTTTCCTTATAAGTTTCAAGACGGAGGTCTAATCTTTCTCTTGTTTTATTTGGTGTTTGTATCCATTTTTGCCTATGTAGGTTTATCTAGTGAATTTGCAATAGGTAGAAGAGCTGAAACAGGAACTCTAGGTTCTTATGAGTATGCTTTAAACTCCAAGAAAAATAATGAAAAACATAGTTTTATAAGTAGAAATATTGGATTTATTCCTCTAATAGGTTCGCTATTTATAGCTATAGGTTATGCAGTAATTGTAACTTACGTATTAAAGGCCTTGGTAGATTCTTTAAGTGGTGAACTTCTAGTAAGAAATAGTAAAGATTGGTTTGAATCTTTTTCACAAAAAGATTATTCAGTTGTTTTTTATCATTTTATAATTATAGCAGTAACACTTTTTACTTGTTTAAAAGGAGCTCATACAATAGAGAAGTCCAATAAAATTATGATGCCAGCATTTTTTATTTTATTTGTAATTATAGCAATTTATATTCTTTCTTTACCTAATGCTTTAGAGGGATATAAGTATATGTTTAGGCTAGATTTAGATAAGTTAAATCTTAAAACTATGGTTAATGCCATGGGACAAGCTTTCTTTTCTCTTTCTGTAACAGGTAGTGGGATGATTGTTTGTGGTTCTTATCTAAATAGGGATGAGGATATAATATCTGTAACAAAGTCAACAGCTATATTTGATACTCTCGCAGCACTTTTATCATCGTGTGTAATTGTGCCTTCTGTATTGGTTTTTGGCCTAGATCAAGCTGGTGGACCAGGACTTTTATTTGAAGTATTACCAACTGTTTTACAAAATATAAAAGGTGGTCGTATATTTGCAATCATACTTTACACAGCTGTTATTTTTGCAGGTGTATCTTCCCTTCAAAATATGTTTGAAGTGATTGTAGAATCAATAATGCATAGATTTAAGAAAATAAGTAGAATTAAAGCCTTAACTATTATTGGTCTTATAACTTTTATAGTAGGAGTTAATATGGAAACAATAAATGAGTGGGGACCTTGGATGGATCTTGTTTCCATTTATATTATACCTATAGGTGCATCTATAGGAGCTATAACTTGGTTTTATTTTTGGAAAAAGGAAGAATTATTGGATGAAGTTAACCAAGGAGCAGATAAGAAAGTTTCTCTTAAATGGTATAGGCTTGGAAGATATGTATATGTACCAATAGCAATTATTTTATCAATTTTAGCCTTAGTATTTAAAGTAACATTTTAATGGAGAATTTTATGGAAAATAATGGAAAATTTACTAATAAGTGGGGATTTATTATGGCTTGTGTTGGAAGCGCAGTAGGCCTTGCCAACGTGTGGGCTTTTCCTTATAAGCTTGGAATGAATGGAGGACTCTCCTTTTTAATTCCCTATCTATTTTTTGTATTTATATTTGGAAGAGTAGGACTTGCTGCTGAAAGTGCGGTGGGTAGGAAGTATAAGTCAGGCCCTATGGGTGTTTTTAAAAGTGTTTGGAAAAGTAGGGGTAATGAAAAAGTAGGAAAAATTATTAGGTGGATTCCTTTAATTGGAGTTTTTCTTTTAGCAATAGGTTATACAGTTGTTATAACTTATGTACTAAAAGCTCTTATAGATTCAATAAATGGAAGTCTATTGAGTACTGATTCAAATGTGTGGTTTGAGTCAATATCTACTAAAGATTTTGTCTTATTAAAAGAACATCTTTTACTAGTAATTATAGTTTTTTTAACACTTGCATATGGAACTAAAGGTATAGAGAAAACTAACTCATTTATGATGCCTTTATTTTTTATCTTATTTATAATTTTAGCAGTAAGAATTGCTTTTTTAGATAAGGCGTTTGAAGGTTATAAGTTTATTTTTAGTATGGATGTAAGCAAGTTGTTTGATATAAAATTGTGGATTGCAGCTATGGGACAGGCATTTTTCTCCCTATCTCTTGTATCAACAGTTATGGTAGTTTATGGCTCCTACCTTCCTGAAAGTGAAGATATAGTTCATAATTCTACTATAACCGCTGTACTTGATACTATTGCAGCAATGCTTTCGTCATTTGTTATGCTTCCAGCAACATTTGCATTTGGATTTTCTCAGTCAGAAGGACCAAAGCTTATTTTTGTAGTTTTACCTAAAGTTTTACAAAATATATCTGGAGGAAGATTATTTGCGGTTATTCTTTATATAGCTATAGTATTCGCAGGAGTTCTATCTGTTCAGTCTATGATTGAAACTGTGGCAGAAGCTATTACATCTAAATTTAATAATTTAAATAGAAATTTAGTTTTAGTAGTATTAATGGCAATAGTATTTATGGCAGGATTATTTTTACACCCTATAGCTAAATGGGGAGTTTGGATGAATTTTGTTACAATCTATATACTCCCTATATCTGCTATAATGGGTGCAATATCATGGTTTTGGGTTATGAAAAAAGAAGATCTTTTAGATGAGATAAATAAGGGTACTAAGATAAAACATAAAAACGCTTGGTATTATCTTGGTAGATACTTGTATGTACCAATGGCCTTAATTTTATGCATTATAGCTATAAGATATCAAATATCATTTTAGGAAAATCAACAAAACTTTGTTATATTATAGATAAAAAAGGAAAATCATGTGAAATATACTAGAAAAATTATAAAAATCTTATTATTTTCTTTGATATTTTTTTCTTTATCATCATGTAAAGTAAAAAATGAAGAAAAAATCAATTCAAAAGAAGTCGTAAGTATTGTAAAGCTAATTGATGATATAAAAAACCCTGAAAAAACAAGTGATAAAGATTATAAGTCAAATATTTCAACCAAAATAGTAAATGATAAAGAAAATAAGAAGAATAATAATATAGAAAAAATAAGAATAAAAGCATTTGGAGATATAATGGCTCATATGTCACAAGTAAATCATGCTTTTTATTCAGCAGGCCAAACAGCTTATGACTTTTCTAGTCAATTTTCATATATTAAAGATTTTGTGAGTGATTCTGATATTTCAATAGGTAATTTTGAAACTTCAGTAAATCCTGACAAGGAAGCATCAGGGTATCCTATGTTTACCACACCAGTAGATTATATTAAAGATATAAAAGATACTGGATTTGACATCTTAACTACTGCAAATAATCATTCCGCAGATTCAGGAGAAAAGGGAATATTCGACACTATATCTTATATGAATAAAAATGATATAGACCATGTTGGGACAAGAATTAAGAATGGAGATAAAATTTTATATAGGAATGTAGGAAATATAAAATTGGCAGTTCTTTCCTATACTTATGGTATAAATGGTCTTGAATCTATTATTACAGAAAATGAACCAGAAGATTTAATAAATTATTTAGATTCCGAATTAATTAAAAATGATATAGAAGATGCCAAGAAAAATAAGGCAGATTTAATAATTTGTTATCCACATTGGGGAAATGAATATGAATCTTACCCTAGTCAAGCTCAAGTAGAACTTGGAAGAAATATGATAGAATGGGGAGCAGATATTGTCATAGGAAACCATCCTCATGTAGTTCAACCAGCAGAATCATATAAAGCAAAAGATGGAAGAGAAGGATATATTGCTTACTCATGTGGTAATTTTATTTCCATGCAATCATTAGAAGGCTTGGGAGATATTAGAACTGAACAAACTGTAGCCTTTGATATTAGAGTTGAAAAAAATATTGCTACTGGTGAAATTAGACTTGATAAGGTAGAATTTTATCCTATATGGGTAGGCCATGGATATGATGATTATGGCGCATATGCAAAAGTATATAATACAACTGATTTTCTTGAAGGCGGAAAATATTATGACCAAATAGATGAAGTTCAAAGAGAAAGAATTAGGCAGGCTGACTCAATGGTCACAGATACGATTAATACTAAAGTGGACTAAAATAAAGGCTCAACTGAGCCTTTTTTTATTATTTGATTTGTGCTAAAATAATAATAGTATTTGCTGAGGAGTTAATATGGGTTTTATAACTAAAATAGATATATCAATATTAAATTTTATACAAAATACTCTAAAATCACCTTTATTAGATAACCTTATGACGAGTATAACAGCTCTTGGTAATATGGGTATATTTTGGATATTGTTGATATTAATATTTCTTACAACAAAAGAGTATAAAAACATAGGAAAAATAATGGTTTTTTCCTTAATTGTAAATACTATAATAGTAAATTTAATATTAAAACCTTTGTTTGATAGGGCAAGACCTTTTGAGATAGTTAATGGAATAAAGCTTTTGATACTGAAGCCAACCGATCCATCCTTTCCATCTGGACATGCAGCAATTTCATTTTGTATGCTTACAGTAATACTCTTGTTTTCTAAATCAAAAACGATAAATATAATGGCAACAATACTTACGTTTTTAATAGCATTTTCTAGATTATATCTCTATGTTCACTATCCTTCAGATGTTATTGTAGGATCTATATTGGGAATAACTTGTGCAATATTAGGAATTAAATTTTACTATTCTAGAAATGCAAAAGAAATTAGAGTGAAGTTAAGAGAGCTTTACAAAGACATAAAAGATTTTAGAAAATTATAAAAAATTTGCAAGGAGTTTTAATTAATGATATAATATACAAGTATTATTAATGCTGGTGTGTCGGAATTGGCAGACGAGACAGACTCAAACTCTGTTGCTTTTCGGAGCGTGTGGGTTCAAGTCCCACCACCAGCACCATTGATTTTTTATTTTTCCATGTTTGCAGGCTTAGGCCTGCTTTTGTTTTAGAATGAAAATGATAAGAAAAAAAGTAAGGAAATTATGAAGGATATTATAATATTAATACCAGCCCTAAATCCACCTAAAGAAATTCTATTTAACTACATAAATGATTTAAGGAAAAAAGGATTTGAAAGAATTTTAATAGTGGATGATGGCTGTAGTAAAGATTATGAAAAATTTTTCGACGATTTAAAATGTAAGGGTGTAGAAATATTTAAGCACTATAAAAATTTTGGGAAAGGAAGAGCATTAAAGAATTCTTTTAATTATATATTAAATAATTACAATGATTTTTCTTATGTCATAACAGCAGATTCAGATGGTCAACACAATGTATCTGATATTGAAAATATAGCTAATATTCTTAGACTATCAAAAGAAAATAAACTTTATTTAGGCTCTAGAAATTTTAATAAAGATAATGTTCCTTTTAAAAGTGCATTTGGAAATAAAATAACTAGCTTTGTTTATAAAATTATGTTTGGTGATAAAATTTATGATACTCAAACAGGTCTCAGAGCAATATCAAAAAAACATTTAGAAGATTTCTTAGATCTTGAAGGCGAGAGATTTGAATATGAGATAAATATGCTTATCTACTCTTCAAAAAATGATATAGAAATTGAAGAAATTCCTATAAAAACAGTATATTTTGACAACAATAGTGAAACCCATTTTAATCCAATAAAAGATTCTTTTAAGATTTATTTAGTGATGTTTAAGACATTTTTTAAATTTATCTTATCATCTATTTCATCTTGGATAGTAGATATAAGTTCATATACATTACTTGTAAAAATCTTAAAGAATATGTTTACAAGCTTTTCACCTATCATATGGATTTCAACGATAGTTGCTAGGATTATTTCTGGCTTATTTAATTATACAGTAAATAAAAACTTGGTTTTTAATGATGATGTCAATCATAAGAACGTATTTCTTAAATATATTTTTCTATGGTTAAGTCAATTAATATTATCTGCATTTTTAGTAGATAAGATATATTATATGATAAATTTAGATTCATCTATTATAAAGATAGGAGTAGATAGCCTTATATTCTTAGTATCATTTAAGATACAAGATAAGTATATTTTTAATTAAAGAATATAATAGTTTTATGTTTTTTATTTTGATAAGTTTAGAATCGGCAAAATAAAAATCTATACAGTATGATTTTATCAATAGGAGATATTATGTTAGTTATAAATTTGATTCTTATAAGTTTTTCTTTTTTAGGATTTTCTTTGTTTATTAAAGAACAAATTAAAATCTCTACATCATTTATACCATTTTTATATGTTTGTGTAATATCTAGTTTTGTATATATTTTAGCACTTTTTTCAATAATGAAGATAGGCATATATGTGTTTGATATAATACTTTCAATATACTTTATATTTATAATAGTCAAAAAAAAAGAAGCTTTACTAAAATTGAAGGATTATTGTTTTTTTTTAGTTTTACTCATAATCTTATTTTTAATACTTTTTAATAAAAAAATGCTTCATTACGATAATTTTAGTCATTGGGCTAGAATATCTAAATTTTTGATTGAAACAAATAGACTAAATAATGAAGGTGATAAATATATTTTATTTAATACTTACCCTCAAATGTCCGCTTATTTTATATATGCTATAATGAACTTTTTTTCATACTCAGAATTTGGTGCAATGTTTGTAAATGGATTTGCTATACTTAGTGGGTATTTTGTATTATTTAGTAAATTCAAGAAAAATTTAGTAAGTGTTTTTTTGTTTTTTATTTTAGCAATAACAGTATTATATTTTAATACACCAGTAAATAGTTTGTTAGTAGATACGCTTATATCAACAAGTGGTTTTGCAAGTATGATATATGTTTATGAGAATGATTTTATAAATAATAAGAGTAGTTCTTTAATGATTTTTCCAATAATACTTTATACAAGTCTTATTAAAAACTCTAGTGTTTATTTTACAATTCTTATAGTATTCTATTTAATATATAAATATATAAGAAAAGATTTAAAACTTGTAATTTTCTCTCTATTAAGCTTATTTATAAGTCAAAGATCTTGGTCATTTCATATTCATAAAACTTTTACTGAATTTGGCAAACATAGTCTAGATATAGAAAGTTATAAGACAAATTTTTCTCTTAAGACAAGTGAAGACATAAGATTAATAAGTGAGAGATTTATAAATGCAATTTTAGAGCAAAAAATTATATTTTTATTTTTTATAGTTTTAGTTATAGTATTTTTATTAAGTAATAGAAAAAATAAAGTTTTAAAAATAATTATAAGTTTAGCTACTATATATATTATTTATCAATTAGGCAATTATTATATGTATTTATATTCAATGCCTACGTTTGAGGCTATAAATCTAGCTTCATTTGATAGATATAGTAAAACAATTGACCTTTATTTAATATTATTAGCTATATATTTATTAATTAATAAGTCATTTAGAAACTTTTTAATTATATCTATTTCAATTATTTTACTTACACTTGTAACACTTATTAATTATAAGGATATGTATAATAACTCAGAAAATATATTTGTAAAAAATAAACTTGATCAGTTTTATAATAGTATGCCAGACCATAGCAAAAATATTTTAATAGTATTAAATGAAGATAAAATGGGATATTATAAATATATGATAGGATATATTTTTCAAAAAGATAATACGGATATAATCACAAAGAATAATATTTCGTCTATAAATAAAGATGATTATGATTATGTTATTGACTTAAGTAAGTAGTTTATTGGCTACTTACTTTTTTAATTTAGATTTTAAAATATGTTATACTAATATAAAGGAGAATTGTATGAGTAAAAAAGTAATGCTAATAGATGGATCTAGCTTGATATTTAGAGCTTTTTTTGCCCTCCCAAATCTTACAAACGCTGATGGTGTTATGACAAATGGTGTTTATGGATTTTTGACAATGTATTTTAAGGCTGTTGAAGAATACAAACCTGATTATATACTTGTAGCTTTTGATAAAAAGACTAAAACTTTTAGACACAAAGAATTTGAAGATTATAAGGCAAATAGGGATAAGGCTCCAAATGAACTAAATTATCAATTTGGTATTTTAAAAGATATACTAGATTCTTTAAATGTTAGATATTTGGATATAGATGGTTATGAAGCTGATGATATTGTTGGAACTTTTGCAAAAATTGCAAAAGATGATGGACTAGATACTGTAATAATTACTGGGGATAAGGATTATTTTCAACTTGTAAATGAAAAAGTTGTAGTTTATCTTACACGTAAGGGAATATCTCAAATGGAAGAGATTACAGAAAAAACTATTAAAGAAGAATATGGTCTATCTCCAAAACAGCTTATAGATGTTAAAGGACTTATGGGGGACAAAAGTGATAATATTCCGGGTGTTGATGGAATAGGTGAAAAAAGAGCTATTAAGTTCATTCAAGATTATGGTTCTATGGAAAGTCTCTATGAAAACTTAGATGAAATTTCAGGAAAGAAGACAAAGGAAAATTTAGAAAATTCTAAAGCTATTGCCTTTTTAAGTAAAAAGATAGGTACTATTGTAACTAATGCTCCAGTAGAGATTAAATTAGATGATATAAGGGTAAAAGAACCTGATTTAAATTCTTTAAAGGAAAAGTTTTCAAAATATAACTTTAATAAATTTCTAGAAAAATTTGAAGATAGTGAAGAAAAGATAAAAAAAAGTTTGGACTTTTCTTATGAATTTAGCAAAAATTATGAAATAATTGATGAAATTCAAAAAAGCCAAAACTTCTATTTTAAGACTATCTATGATGGAGAAAATTACATCCATTCAAAACCACTTTTTATTGCTATAAAATCAGATACTTCAAAAACTTATATATACGACTTGGATGATGATTTTGTTAAAAACTTCAAAGATATATTTGAAGATAAGCTAATAAATAAAGTGTCATTTGACATAAAAGAAGATATAGTTCTTCTTAATAAAATAGGTATTAATGTAGAATTACCATATGATGATGTAATGCTTATGCATTATCTTATTGATCCATCAAGGTCTTCTTATGATATTAAGGCTTTATCACAAGTATATCTTAAATATGAAGTTGAAAATAAAGAAGGATTGCTAGGTAAAGGTAAGAAGAAAAAGTTATTTATAGATTTGAATAAAGAAATACTTGGAAAGTATATGGCATCAACACTTAATGCCATAGAGGACTCCAAAGATATCTTAATCTCAAAGCTTACTGAACTTACAATGTTTGACCTATATAAGGATTGCGAAATAAAGCTTTCAAAAGTTTTATCAGAGATGGAAATTGTTGGCTTTGTTTGTAAAAAAGAAGAACTTGAAAAGATTAAAGAGGAAGTATCAGTTGAAATCAAATCGCTAGAAGATGATATTTATGAGCTTGCTGGATCTGAGTTTAATATAAATTCTACTAAACAATTGGGAAAAGTTTTATTTGAAGATTTAGATCTACCAATTATCAAAAAAACTAAGACTGGATTTTCTACAGATGCTAAAGTTTTAGAAAGGCTTAGAGATAAACATGAAATTATACCAAAAATAGAAAAATATAGGGAGTTATTTAAATTAAAATCAACCTATCTTGAATCTTTAGAAGAATGTATAGATGAAGATGGAAGAATAAGATCTACCTTTAAACAAAATGTTACAGCTACAGGAAGACTTTCTTCAACTGAACCCAATCTTCAAAACCTACCTATAAGAACTGATGAGGGTAGGAAAATAAGAAAGGCTTTTAAGGCAGATGAGGGAAAGATTTTAGTTGATGCTGATTATTCACAAATTGAATTAAGAGTTCTAGCCCACCTTTCAGATGATAAAAAGATGCAGGATGCCTTTTCTTATTCTGTAGATATTCATACAAAGACAGCATCAGAAGTATTTAATACGCCAATTAATGAGGTTACAAAACTTCAAAGAAGTGAGGCAAAAGCGGTAAACTTTGGGATAATTTATGGAATCAGTGATTATGGTTTAAGTCAAAACTTAAATATTCCAAGAAAAATGGCCAAAGAATATATAGATAATTATCTAAATACTTATCCACAAATAAAAGAATATATGAAAAAAATTGTAGATAAGGCAAAAGAAGATGGCTTTGTAAAAACTATCTTTAATAGAAGAAGATATGTGCCAGAAATAAATTCTAAAAATTTCAATGTAAGAAGTTTTGGCCAAAGGGTTGCACTTAATACACCAATTCAAGGTTCTGCAGCAGATATTATAAAATATGCCATGATAAAAACCTATGAGAATTTAAAAAAATCAAAAATAGATGCAAAAATTATTTTACAAATTCACGATGAAATAATCCTTGAAGTAGGAAAAGAAGATGAGAATAAGGCTAAAGAAATTTTAGAAAAATCTATGCAAGATGCAGCAGATTTGAAAGTTCCACTTTTAGTTGATATAGATTCTGGAGATAGTATGTATGAATCCAAGTAGGATTGTAATTACAGGAACTATTGCTAGTGGTAAGTCATCCTTATCACAAATTTTAAGAGATATGGGGTATGAGGTTATTGATGCAGACTTAGTAAATAGAGAACTTTTAAAAGAAGGTGGTAAAAATTATATTGCTATAAAAAAAATAGATGCATTTAAAGGAGCTTTTTTAGATGGTAAGCTTGATAAAAAAGTTTTGGCTTCAATAATTTTTGATGATCCCCAAAAAAGAGAAATTTTAAATAAAATAAGTCATAAAAATATTGTTAATCATATCAATCATATGATAGAAAATTATAAAGGTAATTTAATTTTTGTTGAAATTCCTTTGTTTTTTCAAATGAAAGAGAAATTTTCATGTGATTATATATGGCTTGTAAAAGCAAATAGAAATATACAGATTAAAAGGCTAATCAAAAGGGATAAGATAAGAAAAGACTACGCTATAAAAAAAATAGAAAGTCAAAATCAAAGTCTAATGGAAGAAAAATCAGACATTGTATTTGATAATAGTTCTGACTTATCTAATCTTAAAGAACAAGTAGATAGAGCCTTAAAAGATTTGGAGAAAGTATGAAGGTATTAAAAAGTATACTTAAAATATTTGGACTAATAATTATAAGTTTTTTGATGGTGGTCGTGATTAGTTTTTCACTAATAGCCTACCAAACATCTAGACAAAAAATAGCCTATCAAGAAGAAATATATAAATATTCAGAAAAATATAATGTAGATCCTTTGCTAGTATCATCTATTATAAAAGTAGAGAGTGATTTTGATATAAATGCCCATTCTAGTCAAGATGCAATGGGACTTATGCAACTTTTAGAAAATTCTGCAAAACACAGTGCAGAGATTTTAGGTGAAGATTATTTACCAGATAAACTTAAGGAAGTAGACTATAATTTAAATCTTGGAGTAGGATACTATAATTATTTATATAAATATTATAACAATAAGGATTTAGCTCTTGCTGCATATAATGGTGGAATAGGTAATGTTGATAAGTGGATTGAGGATGGAATAATAGATAGGTATGATCCAGAAATTAGTAATATTCCAATTGAAGAAACCAGACAATATGTTATAAAAATTAATGCAAACTATGATTTGATGCAAGTCTTCTATGAAGATGGGCTTCCAACACAAGAAGATTTATCAAATAGGAAAAAATTAGCTATTAAAAACTATAAGAGTTTTTTAAAGAAAATAAAAACAGATTTGCTTTAATTATTGAATAATATCGTGAAATAAACTATAATGTGTTTATACATAAAAAATGAAAGGAGAGATTATGGCTCTAGAAAATTTGTCATTTGACAATGGAGTTAAGATTCCAGAGTTTAAGGAATTAAGCGAGAATACTAATCTAAAAATCGCTAAGATTCCTTTAAAGGTTACTATTCCTTTGACTCAACACATTGGAGCTCCAAGCAAATGTTTAGTTAAGAAAAACGACGAAGTCGAAATAGGACAGCTTATAGGTGAGGCTGTAGGTAATTTCTCAGCTAATATCCATTCATCAGTAAATGGTAAAGTAGACAGTATAATTGACATTCAAACAGCTAGCGGTAAAAATAGTAAGGCTGTAGTGATTAACACTGAAGGCTATGACCAAGAGATGAAGTTTGAAAAAGAAGAAATCCTTAATTTAACTAAAGAAAAAATAGTTAATAGGATGAAAGAAAATGGTCTTGTAGGTATGGGAGGAGCAGCATTTCCTGCACATATAAAATATTCACCAAATAAAGCAATTGATACTGTTATTATAAATGGTGCAGAATGTGAACCTTATGTTACATGTGATGATCTTCTTTTAAAAACAAAACCTGAGATAATAGTTGATGCACTTGAACTATTAGTCATGGCTGTTGATGCAAAAAGGGGAATTATTGCTATAGAAGATAATAAGCCAAATGCTATAGAAAAAATAAAAAAAGCATTAGCTGATAAGAACTCTTCAAAACTTGAGCTTGCAACTATGGTGACAAAATACCCTCAAGGTGATGAAAAAAGAATTATAAATGCAGTTTTACATAGAGAAGTCCCATCGGGTGGCTTGCCAATGGATGTTGGTGTTATTGTATCCAATGTGTCAAGTGCTAATGCAATTTATGAGGCAGTTTATTATAACAAACCTCTTATTGAAAGATACGTTACAGTAACAGGACATGGCATTAAAGAACCATCTAATTTCCTAGTTAGGATTGGTACTAGCTTTGAAGATATGATAAATGAAGCAGGTGGATTCAAGGAAGATTTTGGTAAGGTTATAAATGGTGGACCTATGATGGGTATTGCTCAACCAAATATTAAACAACCAGTAGAAAAAGCTTCAAATTGTATCTTAGTTTTAAATAAAGAAGAATCTAAAGCACCAATTACAAATCCATGCATTAGGTGTGGAAAGTGTGTAAGCGTATGTCCAGTGGGATTAATGCCTTTATTAATTCATAAATATTCACTTAAAGAAAAATTTGATAAGGCACAAAAGTTAAACATACTTGATTGTATAGAGTGTGGGTCATGTTCATATATTTGTCCTTCCAAAAGACCTTTAGTAGAGGCTATAAGATTTGGAAAAAGACAAATACGTCAAGCAGGAAAGTAGAGGAGAATTAAATGCAAGCGCAAAATAAATTAGTAGTATCATCCTCTCCTCATTTAAGAAGCGAGAGAACTGTTAGTAAAGAGATGCTCGATGTAATAATCGCCTTGGTTCCAACAGGTTTAGCGGGCGTTTATTTCTTTGGAATTAGAGCATTAATCTTGATTTTATGTTCAGTTATAAGCTGTGTGGTAGCAGAGTTTATTTCAAATAAGGTAATGAAAAGAGAGTCTACAATAAATGACTTGTCAGCAGTAGTTACAGGTTTACTTTTAGCTTATAACCTACCTGTTACAATGCCAATTTGGCAAACAGTTATAGGTTCGGTTTTTGCTATAGTTATATGTAAGCAATTTTTTGGTGGTATAGGACAAAATATTGTAAATCCAGCCCTAGGAGCTAGAGCATTTTTACTTGCTTCATGGTCAAGTTCAATGTCTTACTTTGTAGCACCGGGTGGAGTTTCAGCCGTATCAGCTGCAACAGCATTATCTGATAGGTCTAAACTATCACTTATAGATATGTTTATAGGAAATATGGGTGGATGTATTGGTGAAGTTTCAACACTTGCCATTTTGATTGGAGCCTTATATCTAGTTTTTAGAAAAGTTATTTCTTTAAGAATACCTTTAGTTTACATATTAACAACAGCAGTTTTATTGGTTATTTTTAACAAATCTTTTGATGGAATATTAGAACAACTATTGTCAGGTGGTTTGATGTTAGGTGCATTTTTCATGGCAACTGACTATACAACAAGTCCTGTTACAAAAAATGGCGAGATAATATTCGCAATAGGTTGTGGACTTATAACATCTGTTATTAGGGTGTTTGGTGGCTACCCAGAAGGTGTATCTTATTCAATACTTCTAATGAATTTACTAGTACCACTTATAGATAGTAAAACAATGCCAAAGGTATTTGGTCATGCTAATGATAAGGGGGAAAAAGATGAGTAAAGCATTAAAATTAGGAATCAAATTATTAATTATAACAGCTGTGTCAGCCTTGGTTCTAGCTTTTACAAACTCAATTACAGAGCCAATTATAAAAGAAGCAGATCAAGAAAAATTAAACGAATCATTAAAGGTGGCTTTCCCAGAGGCAAATAATTTTGAAGAAGTAAAAGGAAATTTTCCTGCTTCTATAGTAGGAGTATATAAGGCTGATGGAGACAAGGGTTATGTGTTCGATATCATTTCTAAGGGTGGATATGGTGGAGACATCGAGTTCATATTAGGTGTTGATAGTGACAATAAAATAACAGGATTTTCTCCATTGAAACATTCAGAATCTGCAGGATTTGGTCTTCAAATGGAAGAAGATTGGTTTAAAGAAGGTGTTAAGGGAGTAAGCATGGACAATAAGGTTGGTGCTTCACAATCTGGATCTGAAAATGAAATTGTAGGAATTTCAGGAGCAACACTATCTACAACTTCTATTGTAAATGGTATCAATACTGCAAGAGAAGTATTAGAAAGCATAAAGTAGGGGGATAGATATGGAAAGACAAACTGGAAAACCTATAGATGTTCAAAAAGAAAAAGAAAGAAGAAAAAAACATTCACCTAAGCTATTAAAAGTATTTAAAGATGGGATATTTTCAAATAACCCAGTTTTCGTACAAATGGTTGGTATGTGTTCTGTACTTGCTATATCTTCATCCTTATCAAATGCGATAGGAATGGGGGCTGCTGTAATATTTGTACTTACTTTGTCAAATCTTGTTATTTCACTTTTAAGAAATTTTATACCTGATGAAGTAAGAATACCAGCATTTATAGTTGTAATTGCAAGTTTCGTTACTATGGTACAAATGCTAATAAAAGCATATTTGCCAGCACTTGATGAATCACTAGGAATCTTTATTCCACTTATAGTTGTAAACTGTATAATTCTTGCAAGAGCTGAAGGCTTTGCTTCACAAAATGGACCACTAGCATCAATTGTTGACGGTCTTGGACAAGGCTTGGGTTATACTATAGCTATATCAATACTTGCAACGATTAGAGAATTGTTTGGTAATGGTACTCTATTGGATATTAGAATAATTCCAAAAGATTTTACAGTTGGATTTTTAGTACAACCTGCATCTTCATTTATTATATTAGGTATTATGTTTGCTGTAGCAAGTGCTATATCAAATAGTAAAAAGAAAAAAGCAAATAATTAGGAGGAAATTATGTCTAATTTATTTTCAATAATTATTGCATCAATATTTGTAAATAACTATGTATTAGGACAATTTTTAGGTATATGTCCTACCTTAGGTGTTACAAATAAAGTAGAGACTGCTAAAGGAATGGGAGCTGCTGTAATTTTCGTAGTTACACTTTCTTCTATTATTACTTGGGTTATTCAATATTACATATTAAATCCATTAAATATAGGATACTTACAAACCGTAGTTTTCATACTAGTAATAGCTGCCTTGGTGCAAACTGTAGAAATGATAATGAAAAAGTCAATGCCAAATCTATATGAAGCCTTAGGTGTGTATTTACCACTTATTACAACAAATTGTATTGTTTTGGGTGTAGCAATAAAGAATATTAACGATTCATATAACTTGTTAGAGACAACAGTAAACTCAGTTGCTGCTGCAGTAGGATTTTTGATAGCTTTAGTAATATTAGCATCAATAAGAGAAAAGGTTGAAGACAATGATCTTCCTGAAGCTTTCAAAGGTGCTCCAATATCCTTGATTATTTTAGGACTAATGTCAATTGCCTTCATGGGATTTGCAGGATTAGCATAGAGGGGAAGTAAAATGATGAATATAATAATACCAACAATAGTATTAGCTGTTTTAGGTTTTATCTTAGCTATGTTATTGGGTGTAATAAGTACAAAATTTGAAGTAGAAACAGATCCTATTGTTGAAAGAGTAAGAGATGCACTACCTGGTGCAAACTGTGGTGCTTGTGGATATCCAGGCTGTGATGGATGTGCGAATGCTATAGCTAAGGGAGAAGCTCCAGTTTCAGCTTGTGTTATAGGCGGTCAACCTACAACAGATGCCGTTGCAGAGGCCATGGGTGTTGAACCAGCTGGTGCAGGCGAAAAAAAAGTAGCAGTAGTTAAATGCAATGGAACCTGTGATAATGCTAAAGACTTATTTGAATATCAAGGTTTAGAAGATTGTAGAGCTCAAGTTAGCTTATTTGGTGGAAAAAAAGCTTGTAATTATGGTTGTGTAGGATGTGGTTCATGTGTTAAGGCATGCGACTTTGATGCTATACATATGCAAAATGGTGTAAGCGTTGTTGACAGAGAAAAGTGTGTAGCATGTGGGGCTTGCGTAGATACTTGCCCAAAAAATATAATTGAGCTTGTACCATATTCACAAAAGGCAATTGTTATTTGCTCATCACATGACAAGGGAAAAGATGTAAGAGGAAATTGTAAGGTAGGTTGTATAGGTTGTTCAATATGTGCAAGAACTTATCCTGAAGGATTCTCAATGGAAAATTTCCTATCAAAAGAAACTATATCAAACGAACTTGATATTGAACTTCTAAAAGAAGCTGCTGAAAAATGTCCAGCTAAATGTATAGAAGTAAGGTAATAATTTTAATAAAACTATTTAAAGTTAATCAATCTCAAAGCATTAACAAAATCAATTATTTATTGGTATTGTTGATGCTTTTTTAATAGAAATAATTAAAATTATAAATTTTTATAAAAGTTTTAAAAAATATTAAATATTAATATGTATCTTTTAGATAGAATCAATTATTATTCCTTCAACATAAGGATTTTTTCATATATGTTCTTTTAGCTAGATTATCTTATAATTTATATTTATAAATAGCTTATATAGGATGTCTAAATATTAAAATATAGGAAAAAGATGAGATTTAATCAGCTTTGTAATATTTTGGATTTTTTGATTTTAATTGGTATTTTTTCTTTTAAGCTTTAAAAATTGACATTAACAAAGCTTAAATGATAAACTTTAAAAGAGGTATTTTATGAAAATTAAAAGAAGAGATTTGATTGTTATAGTGTCGCTTTTGCTATTGAGTATTTTGATGGCTTTTTTTGTGCAAAGATTTAAATCTAATGTAAATGGGGATTATTTACTAGTGGAGTTAAATGGAAAAGAATATGGAAAATATCCACTAGATAAGGATAAGACCTTTAAAATAGAAATAGGTAATGGTAAGTACAATGTTGTGGAAATAAAAGATGGTAAAGTAAATATGAAAGAAGCAAATTGTAGAGATCTTATTTGTACCCATATGCCAGCTATAAGTAAAGGTGGAGAAACAATAGTATGCCTGCCACATAGACTTATATTAGAAATTATAGAAGAAGATGATGAAAAAAGCAAAGATGATGGAATAGATAAGGTGGTAGGATGAAGGAATCAAATGTTAAAACTTATATAAATTTAAGCTTACTAACAGCCCTATCTCTTGCTATATCTTTAATAGAGTCTATGATACCTATGCCCGTACCAATACCTGGTGCAAAGCTCGGTTTTTCAAATATAGTTATATTTGTTTCAATATACATTTATGATTATAAGAAATCACTCTCTGTTAGTGCTTTAAAATCACTCTTACTTGTTTTAATAACAGGACAGGTAATGTCATTTTTCTATTCTTTTGTAGGGGCTATTTTTTCAACCACAGCAATGTATATAGGATTAAAAAAAATAGGAGATGATTTCTCATTAATTGGTGTAAGTGAACTAGGATCTTTTTTTCACAATTTAGGGCAAATAATAGTTGCAGCGGTATTTATGTCTAATTTAAAGATGTTTTATTATTTTCCTATACTAGTTTTTATAGGGATTTTTACAGGATTTTTTGTGGGATTAAGTACAGGTTTTATTATTGAACATTTAAAAAAAATAGGTGCAGTATAACATGAAAAAAATTATGGATATAGACAAATCTTTAAGACCAAGAGAAAGATTGAAAAATGAAGGATATGAAGTATTAAGTGATGAAGAACTCTTAGCAATTTTAATTTCTACTGGTTCTCAAGGTAAAAATGCTATAGAACTTTCTAAGGATATTCTTGACAAGTTTTCTAGTGATGAACTTATTTCAATTACTGTAGAAGAACTTTGTGAAATTGAAGGTATAAAACTTGCTAAGGCAAGTAAGATTATAGCAGGTATTCAATTCGGTAGAAGACTATCAGAAAGAATACTAAATAAAGAAATAGTCAAAATTAAGTCATCTAATGATGTTTACAAGTTGATGAAAAATAAATTTTTAGACACAAAAAAAGAACATTTCTATGCTATATTATTAGATACTAAAAATGTTATTATATCTAAGGAGTTAATTTCTACTGGTGATTTAAATTCCTCCATAGTAAATCCTAGAGAGTGTTTTGTTGTGGCAGTAAGAAAGAGTGCTAAATCCGTAATTTTTGTTCACAATCACCCTAGTGGAAATTCAAATCCATCAAAAAGTGATATGCTAACAACTAATAGACTTATAGATGCAGGAAAAATATTAGATATTGAAGTACTAGACCACATAATAATAGGACTAGATGAATATTATAGTTTTAGAGAAGAAAATTTTATATAGGAGTAAGATTAGATGAATTTTAGAATAATAGCAAAGGACCTAGCAATCGACTTAGGTACTTCAAGTATTGAAGTTTATAAAAAAGGTGAGGGTGTGGTAATATGTGAACCATCACTATTAGTACTTGATCATCAAAATAAGGCTATAAAAGCTATAGGGGAGCCTGCTAAAGATATGATAGGTAAGACTCCGGATGATATTATTGTTCAAAAACCTATAGAAAAGGGAGTAATATCAGATTTTAACTTGACTGAAGCTATGCTAAATTACTTTTTTCAAAAAATAAATCCAGGTTTTTCAGTAATTCAACCAAGGGTAGTTGTTTGTGTCCCAAGTGGAATTACTGATATAGAGAAAAGGGCAGTTGAAGATGCATCTTTACATGCTGGAAGTAGGGATGTAATTATGGTTGATGAATCACTTGCTGCTCTATTTGGTATAGGACTTAGTCCAGAAGATCCAAGAGGAGTTTTAGCTTTAAATTTAGGGGCAGGTACAAGTGAAGTTTGCCTTGTTAGTTTAAATGGAATTGTTGCCAGTAAAACTATGAATTTAGGTGGTGATTACATAGATAAAGAGATTGTTTCATTTCTAAGAAACAAGAAAAAGATTGAGATTGGGATAAATACAGCAGAGAATATTAAAAAAGAAATTTTATCACTTAAAATAAGTGATAAAGAAAAGTCAATGAATGTAGAAGGTAGAGACTTAATAGACGCTAAGCCTAAGCGTATTAAATTAAGAAGTGAAGAGTTAGCTGAAATTATTCTTCCTTTTGCAGATAAGATAGTAGATATGATTTATCTTGTTTTAGAAAAAACACCGCCAGAACTTTCGGCTGATATAAAAAATGATGGTTTTATAATGACTGGTGGTTTATCTAATATAAAAGGACTTAAAGAATTTATAGAAAAGAAAATAGATCTTAAGGGACACGTTTCAGATAATCCAGAACTTGATGCTATAAAAGGAGCTGGAATTATACTTGAAGATCCTGATAGATTTTTTAAATATAAAAGTAGGTAGTTATGTCATATAGGAGAAAGAAGAAAAGTAATAAATCTTTTATAATTACAATAATTTTATTAATTATATTAATATTTACATCAAATATGTCGGAAGGACTAGTTAAAGCTGGTAATAATCTAACTAATACAATTTTTGAACCAATAAATAAAGTTTCATATGCAATATCTTCAGAGATAATAAATGCTGTAGAAGATACATTTGGCTCCAAAAATACAAGATCTGAGTTAGAAAAGATGAAGGCAGAAAATAATAAATTATTAAAAGAAAATGCTAATTTGTCAGAGATAATTAATAGAGAAGATTATTTAAAAGCAGAAAGAAATGCAATAGAAAATAGTGACTATAATTATATAAAAGCACAAATTATTAACTCTGATGTTAACTCTATGCATGAGTCATTCTTTATAGACAAGGGAAAAAATGATGGTATTAGGGTAAATGATGTTGTACTTCAAGCTATAGGAAACACTGATTATTCATCAGCAGTAATAGGTAAAATTGTTTCTGTAAATGATACTACAGCAGAAGTTGAAACTATCAAAAACTCATCTAATGACGTTTCTTTTGTTAATTCAAGAAGTGGTGATTATGGAGTTATAGATGATTACAAGAATAAAACTATAAGTGGTTATATGCTTGAAGTAGATAGTGATGTAAAAGATTCTGACATTCTTTTGACTTCAGGAATAGGTGGAGTTTATCCAAAAGGGTTATACCTTGGAAAAATTTCTAATGTAAATATGTCCAATGATTCTTTAAGAAAAAACATTACAGTAGATTCTCCAGTAGATTTTTCTCACCTATATAGGGTTTTAATACTACAAAATAAAGGGGGGACAAAATGAATAAATTTAAAACATTAATTGTTGTCTTTGTGAGTTTTATCTTACAAATCACAGTTTTTTCTAAAGTTGATATATTTGGTGCAAATATTAATTTAATCATAGCTATGACAATAGCTTTATCATTAACATTGAGACCAAAGACTGGAGCATATTCAGGTTTAATTGTAGGATTATTGGAAGATTTGATGTTCGCAGATGTAATAGGTATAAGGGCACTTTCTTATTTTCTCATAGGAACATTTGTAGGAAATGATAGATTTAGGTTTAAGAGTGATAAAAATACTGGACTTTTGTTAAGTTTTGTATTCACCTTTATTAACTTTTTATTTGTAGGTCTTATAACTTATTTATTTAAAGGAGATTTACAAGTAATTAAAAACTACCTTTTTATACCAGTTATAATTGAAGCGATATTAAATACAGTGATTTATTTGATTTATCATTTAGTAGTAAACAAAATTATGTATATTCCAACATATAGAATATGAGGTGTAGGTTTTGAAAAAACAAAAAGAAAATAGGCTAACCTTGGTTCAAGTAATATTTGGCTTCTTATTTATTGCAATAGCTATAAAATTATTTTCTTTAATGGTAAGACAAGGAGACTATTACAGAGATTTATCTGACAATAGAAAGGTACAAGAAGTTGATGAGATAGCTAGTAGAGGAGATATCCTTGATAGAAATGGTAATGTTTTGGCTACAACTGTACCTTCTTTTGTAGTTCAACTTTATAAAGATCAATTAACAAACTTAAAAGATGAAGATAGGATAAAGGCTATTAATTCTTTGGTTAATATTTTAGAAGAAGCAGGAGTTAATTATCAAAACGAATTTGATATTAGATTAAATTCTTTCCAATATGAGAAAAAAGATGATTATTTCAATGAAGATAAGTCTCCAGAAGATAAGATTGTAGATATAATTGTTGATAATAATTTAATGAGAGAAATTGTAACTTCAAATTCAAATGAAAATGGAATACAATATGATACTATGAAAACAGCTTTGCTTGCTTTGAAAAAAAGAGGGATAGATATACCCTTATTAGTAAATAATGATGAAGATGGTCTTAACTTAAAATATAAGGATAATGCTGAGAGTAAATTAAAGTCTATAGGACATAGTATTAATGATGATCCAGTTAGTGTAGTGGTTGAATCAATTGGAGATGATAAATCTGTAATTAAAAATATTTTAGAAAATAATCAAGCTAGAATATTAGCTTATAATATAATTAAAAAACAAGGCCTGAATTCAAATATTATTTTAAAAGACTATGCTATAAGTGCAGACGAAAAATTTATACAAAAAAAAGCAAGCCTTAATAATATTTATCCTAGTATTGATTTAAATTCTAAGGCAAGTGATGATTTTTATGAAATAGTTAAAAAGTCATCTGTTAAAGAGTTTCTAAAATCTGCAAGTATAAATGAAAAAGATGGGTCTTATATGATACCAGCCAATGAACTTATAGAAAAATTGGAAAATAAAGGGATTTATGCAAATTTTACAACAGAAGTAAAAACTGAAACAAAAGATGATAAAAATATTTATTCTGTAGACATCAAATTTAAAAATTCCCAAGCAGGTGATCCTGTAGAAGAGCTTGCTGTACTTGCTGATAAAAATAATCTTTTAAAACCTGTTATTTTAGATAAAAATTATAAGTATTTAGCTCAAAATGCCAATACTCTAAATAATGTCTATCCTTCAATTGATATATCAGAAGATGACATCAAGGATTGGGATTATACCTTTAATATTGATAAAAAGAACTTTTTTGAATATTATGCTACAAAAGATAAGCTTCATGACAAGGATACTGTAATAAAAACTCTTAGTAAGTCAGATAGTGCTAAGGAAATTCTTGATTATATTAAACTTATATCAGGAATAGAAAATGATAACGATTATGAATCTATAGGTGTGCTTACTATTGATAATCTAATAAATAGGCAAGGATCTTTTGGTTTTAGGCCTATAAATTTGGTTTATAATCTAGATGAAGCTACAGTATTAAGAATAGAAGAGAATATAGATAAGGCAAAGGGAATAAGTGTTGCAACAATTCCTATAAGGTCTTATCCTAATAGAAATTTAGCAAGTCATATCCTAGGTTACATGGGGCCTATTGCAACAGATAATGAAGTTAAAAAATATGTTAATGAAAAATCTTATCTAAGAGATGAAATTATAGGTAAGACTGGAGTTGAGGAATCATATCAAGATAGCTTAAGGGGAAAAAATGGTAAATCAGTAGTGACTGTAGATTCATCTGGTAATAGAATTGAAACTTTATCAAAAACTGATTCAGAACCAGGCAATGATGTATATCTTTCAATTGATGCTAATTTGCAAGCACAAGCAGAAAATTCTCTAAAGGATGTACTGGCTGCTCTTAGACAAGGTAAATCATATAGTTCAGAATATGGAAATTTCACTCCTTTAAGATCAGCTCCTAATGCAACAAGTGGAGCAGTTGTAGTAAGTAATGTTAAAACAGGAGAGGTTCTCGCTATGGCTTCCTACCCAAGTTATGATCCAAACTTATTTGCGACAGGAATATCTGCGACTGATTGGGAAAGCCTACAAGTTCCTGATGATGCTAGTGTACTTGAGGCAAGGCCAATGATGAATATAGCAAGTCAAACAGCAGTAATGCCAGGTTCAACCTTTAAACTTGTAACAAGTTTAGCAGCACTTGAAAAAGGACTTGATCCACAAAAAACAAATTTGTGTAATGGTTTTATGGACATTGGTAATAAAAGATTTTCATGCTTAATTTGGTCAGAAACAGGTGGTACTCATGGTGAAGAGACCTTATATGGCGCTATAAGAGATTCATGCAACTATTATTTCTATTGTTTAGCTTTGGGAGAAAATCCAGCAACTGGAAACTCCTTGGGCATAAAGTTAGAGTTAAATGATATAAGAAAAGCAGCCGAGATGTTAGGACTTAACAATATTACTGGTATTGAGATAAATATACCCCAAGAAAGTAAGGGTAATATTCCATCAACCGATAAAAAACTTGAAGTAACAAAAGCAATGATGAAAAAATATCTTGATGGAAATCTTAAAAAATATATTAAGGAAAACACTAAAAAAACTCAGGCAGATTTAGATACAGATATTGATACAATACTTAAGCTTGCTGAAAATCCAAATTCTTTAGATAGAAATGGACTTATAAAAATGATAGATGAGATGGGATATGAACCTATAGAAATAAAAGAAGGGGATAGTGCAGGTCTAGTAGATACCTTAAAATATACTTATTTAAATCAAGCACAATGGGATATTACTGATATGTTAAATATAGTTATAGGTCAAGGTCAAAACTCCTACACTCCACTTCAAATGAACAGAGTGATATCTACTTTATCAAATGGTGGATATTTAAATAAATATACACTAATAGATAAAGTAACTAAGCATAACTCTAAGGATGTCTTATTTGAAAATCAAACTGAAAACAAAAAGATTGATATAAAAGATTCAAAATATTTAGAAGATATTAAATATGGTACTCTATTAGTATCTCAAAATAATCCAATCCTTAAAACAATTCCACTGGATATAGGTACAAAAACAGGTACGGCTGAAGTAGAAGGAAAAAATGCAGATGGAACTTTGTATGATCCTTATGCATGGATGGTTGGATTTGCTCCATATGATGATCCGGAAATAGCTGTATCTATGGTTTTAACTCAAGGAGATACTTCCTATAATTGTGCTCCTATAATGAGAGATATAATATGCAAATATTTTGATATTAAAATAAATCCAGAAGACCAAAAAATAAATAATCTAAAAAATGAACAAGAGCAAGGAATAAATCCAGCTGATAGACTTGGCGAGATTAATCAAGTAGATGAACATGAACATGGAGATGAATAATGCAAATATATTTAATTGAAGGTAAGCTAGAATATAGGCTTCCTTTTATGAATAATTTATCAAAGGATTTGTCTAAAGATAAAAGATGTCTATTAATATCATTTAAGAGAAATACTAGTCTGAATTTAGAAGACATTTACGACATGGAAGGAATGATTACATATGATATATGTGATCATTTCCTAAACTATGTTAGTTTAGAAAATGTGATTAACAAAGCAGATGAAAATATAGATTTTATAATAGCTCCTCTATTAGAGGATAAGTATGAAATAAAAAAGGATGATATAAATAAATTAATTGAGGACTTATCTTGCTATGATTATTTGATTTTTGATAACTTAGCTAAGAATATGATTGAAAATAAAAAAACCATAACGATAGTCAGCGATGAGGATATAAATAAGAAAATAGATGCAGATTATTTTTTTATAGAAGCAGAGGATGGCTTTGATGAGAGAATAGTGAGAAATGAAATCCTTGAAAAATCTTCTAAATTTTTAGGTGTAAAAAGAAAAAATGAAGACTATATAGATATTATTAACAATCTTAAGGATGACAAAAAAGCTGATATTGAGAAGCTTAGCTTTATAGAAAAAATAAAAATGAAATTTAAAAAATGACAGATTATATATTTATAGATGACAAAAATAAGGCCTTTGGTAAGGTAGTAGAAGATAAGCTTTATGAATTGAATTTTTACAATCCTGAACTATATAATATATACAGGGCTAGAGTTGTTGGAAGAATAGATTCCATAAATGCTTATTTTTTATTATATGATAAAGATAAAAGGGGCTTTTTAAAAACAAAAAAAAGCTTTAAAATTGGAGATTCTATTATCGTACAATTAGTAAAAGAAGGATTTGATGATAAACTTCCAACTATGAGTGCAAATTTCAGGATAGAAAATGAAGAATATTATCTATATAGATTTAAAAATAAAGGCTATCCTAAGTTAAAAAAGAACAGATTTTATAATAAGAAGTCATACAATGATTTGATAAATCTTAGAGATAAGATTATAAGAGAAGAAAACTTTACACCTAGTCCAAAGTTAATATTATCTCAAAATGAATTAGACTTCTATATTGAAGAAAATAAAGAATTAGAATTAGCTAAGGTGGATATAGTAAATGATAAATTATTTAAAGAGTCTTTAAAAAGTGTAAGAAAAGATAAGCTATATAGAGGCAATCTATCAATTATAATAAATGAGTTAGAAACTCTTACAGTAATAGATGTAAATTCATCAAAGAAAAATTCTACTCTTAATGAAAGCGACTTTTTCTATCAGATAAATAAATCCATACTCGAGTTTATTTTTTATAATATAAAATTAAGAAATATAGGGGGTATGGTTATTATAGATTTTTTAAGATCTAGTAGAAATGATAATTTAATTAATTTAGTTAAAGAAACAATTGTTAAATTCTTTGAAAATTATGAAATATTTGGATTTACTAAGATGGGTTTATTTGAATTAAGTATTGAAAGGAAAGGAGAAAGACTTAAAGATAAATTAAAAAAAAGGGGCTACCTCAAATAGCTCCATTTTTATTTTGGAAATTTCTTACTATGTTTTCCTTATATTCCTTTTTTAAATTTTTTAATTTAATTTCAAGCTTTAAAGCTTCACTTTTACTATTTATCTCTTTAAAAAAAACCAACTTACAGGGTCTACGACTTCTTGTATATTTAGCTCCTAATCCGCTATTATGTTTATTTAACCTATCATCAATGTTTTTACACCATCCAGTATAAAGACTGTTATCAGAGCATCTTAACATATAGACATATCCATAAGTCATTGGTATAAGTCCTCTAAAACATTCTTAATAATATCATAAGAAAATGCCCTATTAGCTAAAAACCTAAATACTTTATCCTTATCATGACCTAGGTCAAACCTTTTTTGAGCTAAAAAATTAGCCTTTTCGTATTCATCCTTATAAGTAATTTTATCCAGATATTTATCAATTAGCTTATCATCTATATGCTTAGCCTTTAACCTAAACCTGATTTTAGCCTTAGACCAAGATGAAATTTTTGACTTATCATTAACAAAGCTTCTTACATAGTAATCATCATCTATAAAATTAAAGGATTTTAAGAATTTAATAACCTTACTAATGTTATCATCTGAAAATCCCTTTCTATACATTTTATTTCTTAAATCAAAGCTAGTATTGTTAGAATATGAAATTTGTTTTAAGGCATAAGATTTACATCTATTATAGTCATTTTCATTTAAAATTTTCTTATAAAGATTAAAATCAACTTCATCACCAATGTTTATATCTAAATTATTATAAAACTCATAAGATAAATAAAAAATTTCGTTTGATATTGTAAGTTTTATAATATTTTCTTTTTCTGAGTAATCTATATTTTCTAAAATCATAAAGACTCAACAGCATTCATAACTATAGGAATTATCATAGATAGGGCTATAACAATAGCGAAAATTTTTAAGATAAGTTTACTTTTTGACTTTTTTTTCATGAAATCACCTCAATTTCTAGTCAATCCTAAAAATATTTTACTATAAGAGTTCTTTTTTGTAAAACTATAAGTTTTTAAAAAAACTTGCATTAACCATTAAAACGTGGTATTATAATCAAGTCAGAAGAGACAACTTAGAGTAAATATGAAAAATAAAAAGAATATTTTTAAATTTATTTGACAAGTAGCTTGATTGGATGTATACTTATATAGTAAGTTATTTACTTGGTGGGTATGGTCCAGTTGGTTAAGACACCTGGTTGTGGCCCAGGAGATCGAGAGTTCGAATCTCTCTACTCACCCCATATGCGGGATTGGCGGAATTGGCAGACGCGCTAGACTTAGGATCTAGTGAGATTTTCTCGTGAAGGTTCAACTCCTTTATCCCGCACCAATATTTAAAAGAAGTGTTAGTGTTTTAACGCTTCTTTTTTTGTTGTGGTTAATGAGTGGGAAATGGATTGTTTATCCCACTTTTTTATTTGATTTTTTGTGATTCTTTAAAATATATTACTCTAAATATTAGATTTAGGAGTATGTGTGCCTTAAAATTAGTAAAACCTATTAATTTTTGCAAAGCTTTGCCATCTACATTATTATTATGTACAAAAATTATAAAGCTTTAATTAAAAGAATAAGATATCTTTTTCTTAATATCAGCTTTCTTAAAATCTGGATAATACATTTTTTATTAAAAGTATTTTCTCTAATATTTCTATTTTCAAAAACACTTCTCTAAAAAATATATTTTAAGTTTTTTTCGTCAAATATATAATTTAAGTATAAAGTCTATTAATTATATGGGTAGTGGACGTAATTACACCTTAGAATCAGCAAGTAAGATGATTGTAAGAACTACTTTAAATCAAATGACGGGCGAGATATCTATGGATAATGCTAAGGATATGGGGCAAGATTTGATGGAGATATCGGCTCATGCTGGAGCTAGACCAAGCCATGCGGTATGGCAAGGGCAAGTTGTGTCTATATCGGGTGAGAATAGTAAGTATTTAAGTTTAGATGACATTGGATATGGAGAAGTTACTGGATTTATGGGTGCAAATTGCAGGCATAATTGGTATCCATTCTTTGAGGGGATATCAGAAAAAGAGTGGACTAAAGAAATGCTTGACGATATAGATCCAGAGCCTTTTGAGTTTGATGGTAAGGAATATACTTATTATGAAGCAACCCAAAAGCAAAGACAGATTGAAAGAACTATAAGAAAATATAAGCATAGGGTTATGATGTATGAAAAGGTGGGAGATGAAGAAAGTAAGCTAATAGCCCAGGTAAGATTACAAAGGCAAAGACAGTTATATAAAGATTTTAATAAGGCTGGAAAACTTTGCCCTGCCAGTGTAAATACTAACGTTTATGGGTATAATAGAAGTAAGGCAAGTAAGGAAGTTTGGGCGAATAGAAAATTAAATCAAACTTTATATGGGGATTATTTAGGTACAAAGAATTATAAAGATGCTGATAGAATTGTTAATAGGATAAAAGACAATAATCAGATGTGGCTACTTGAAGGTTTTAAAAAAGCTGTTGATAATGAAGATATTTCTGTTTTAGTAGGAATTGACAGATACATTGAATTTGCCAAAGAAATTGATGATAAACTAGTAGGTATAACAACCAAAGATGGGATAAAAATAAATGAATACGGGACCCATTTTATAGATAGAGTTATCGGTCAACATGCCCATGATGATATACCTAAAAAAGGTATGAGAAGGGGCGTTGACATAAACGAAATAAAAAAATCATTACTGAATCCTAATAAAATAAAACGCAGTATTGTAAAAAATGAAGAGCGAAACCAATATATAAATAGTGCAGTAAAAGTTACTTTAGATATAGACAGAGGTAGGCTAATACAAACTAGTCAAAACAAAAAAAGAAGGTAATTATGTTTATAATAACAGATTATGAGAGAGAGTTTATTACTAAATATCTTAAAAATGGAAAAGAAAAAATTAAAGAGGCAGAAACGTTAAACGATTTAGAAGATTTATTATCGGATATAGATTTGGAATTAGTCTGTGGCGAAAATGGTATGGATGAAAATTTTGATTTGACTGATTTTGGAAGAAAAGCTCAAAATATTCATGATGACATTTTCTTTAGAAATCATGATTATGATGAAAAAACATACTCTTATATAAGCAACTATTAATAACATATGAATTTTAAAATAAAGCACACTAGCACTTGTTAGATGTGCTTTTTTTAAGGGGAGTAATTATGGAAAGTGAAAATTGTAATGGTAATGGTATAGGTTTTTTCGGTTTATTAACCTTGTTGTTTATATTTTTAAAACTCACTAATCATATTAATTGGTCGTGGATTTGGGTGTTGTCGCCCTTATGGATAAGTTTATTAATTGGGATAACATTTATAGTAATAGCTTTAATAATAAATAAAAAAATAATCTAAAATAATCGTGCGATAATCGTGAGTTATTACGTTTAGAGGTAGTCATAGCCTAGTAATAATCATGAGTTAATCGTGCGATTTTTTTTGGAGCTTTAGTTTAATCAGGAAAAACACCAGACTCCAAATCTGGAAGATAAAGGTTCAAATCCTTTAAGCTTCGCCATGGTCAAAGCAGACCTAAAATGCAAAAAAACAAATATCTAAGTCAGAGCAACGACTTAAAAAGCTTAAAAGGAGATGTTTTATGAAGACGGAAGAATTAAAAGAGATAGGTTTAAATGATGAACAGATAGCGGCAGTTTTTAAGTTAAGAGGAAAAGAAGTTGAAGATTATAACCAACTTAAAAATAACTTTGAAACTTTAAAAACTGAAAATGAAAATTTTAAAAATCAAATTGCAAGTGCAAATGAGCAGATAGAAGCGTTTAAGGATATGGATATTGAATCAATTAAGGCAAGTGCGAAGAATATAAAAACAAGTATGAACAGGCACAAATCAAAGCTAAAGAGGATATGGACAATATAACTTTAAATAATGCTATAGATTTAGGCTTGGTTAATGCTGGTAGTAGAAACTTAAAGGCAGCTAAGGCTTTACTTGATATTGATAGTCTAAAGGATTCTAAAAACTTAAATGATGATTTAAAGGCACAAATTGATGGGCTAAAAGAAAGTGATTCATACCTATTTAAAACTGAGGAAGAACCAAAGCAAAGAAGCATGGGTAAGTCTGGATCTATAGGAGAAAAGGAATTAAAAGATATGACTTATGAGGAAATGCTTGAAGCTAACAAGAAAGGTATTTTATAGGAGGATTTAGATGCCTAAATTATTTGATAAGACATATTTTAATGCAGAAGTATTTGAAAAATACGTTGATACAATCGAAAGAGAAAGAACTAATTCAATAAATAGAAAAAACATTACAGCACTGGTCAAATATTTTAATAAAATGGGCTGTTGCAAAATTATGAATTCTAAAGTTGAATCATTACAAGTTACTTTTAGACAATTTGAGTATAGCCTGTCGGCTTATAGAGTCCAAATTGTCGTGGAGGAGTTTGTAATAATTTTAGAACGATTAATTTATTCTGCAATAGTCCATCGTACTATAGACAAAATATATTAAAATTTTAAGGATTTATCTGATTTATCCATAGGCTGAGTCAAGTGAAAGCTTGACTATTTTTTATAAAGATTTTATTTTTCTGATTTGGGTAGATATACATATAGTAAACTATCTAATAAAATTTTAAAACTTATAACTTATAACTTTATGAAAATTTCAAAATAGGATATAATTTTACTAATAGGAGGAAAAGTTTTGCGCAATATTAAAAGAGTAGTTTTAAAATTAAGTGGAGAAGCGCTTGCCAAAGACAAAGGATTTGGATTTGATGATGCTACAATAGACAATATTTGTAACAATATCAAAAAAACCAAAGAAATGGGTCTTGAAATAGCCATAGTTGTAGGCGGAGGAAACTTCTGGAGAGGTAGAAGTGGTAGAAATGTTGAAAGAGCTACTAGTGATACTATAGGTATGTTAGGAACAGTTATGAATGGTCTTAGAGTTCAAGATGCACTTGAGAAAATGAATCTTGAAACAAGACTAATGACAGCTATAAATATGCAAGAAGTAGCGGAACCATATATAAGAAGAAGAGCAGCAAGGCATCTTGAAAAAGGGAGAGTCGTTATTTTTGCAGCTGGTACTGGACTTCCATATTTTTCAACAGACACTACAGCTTCTTTAAGAGCTCTAGAAATTGGTGCAGATGTAATACTTTTAGGAAAGAAAGGTACTGATGGTATTTATGATAAAGACCCTAATAAGTATGACGATGCAAAAAAATATGATAGGTTAACCTACAGTGAAATTTTACAAAAGAGATTACAAATTATGGACTCCACTGCGACAAGTTTATGCATGGACAATAATATGCCGATTTTAGTTTTTGGTATAGATGATCCAAGTAATTTAGTTAAGATAGTTGAAGGAAAAGAAATAGGAACAATTGTAAAGGAGAGTTTTTGATGTACGAGAAGATTATTAAGGATACAGAATCTCAAATGAAAAGGGCGGTAGAATCATTCGAAATTAGAATTTCCAAAATTAGAGCAGGTAGAGCCAATGACTCAATATTAGATGGGATTACATTTTCATATTATGGAACCCAAACACCAATCAATCAAGCCGCAACAATTTCTACACCAGAACCAAGATTGTTAGTTATTAAGCCTTGGGATAGGTCAAATATTAAAGAGATTGAAAAAGCTATTAATAAATCAGATATAGGAATCAATCCTCAAAATGATGGTGAAGTAATTAGGCTTCCTTTTCCATCTCTTACTGAAGAAAGAAGAAAAGAATTGACAAAGCAAGTATCAGAGTATTCTGAAGATAGCAAAATCCAAATTAGAAATATAAGAAGGGATAATATGGATGTTGTAAAAAAAGCAGAAAAAACTGGGGATCTTACAGAAGATGATAGATATTCTATAGAAGAAGAAATTCAAAACATTACTGAAAAATATATTGATAATATAGATATAATAGTAGATAAGAAAAATAAAGAATTATTAGAAGTATAATTGAATAATATTAACTTAAAAAAGCTCAAGGAATTTTTTAATAAAGATATTGGAAATATTAAAATTAACTCCAATATCTTAGCTTTATTTTTAAAGCAACTCGCCTTATTGCTTGATTCATCAATATCGCTTTATGATAGTTTAGAAATAATAATTAGTCAAGGACTTGATAAGAAGCTTAATAAGTCTTTGACTAATATAAAGACAAAACTTAATGAAGGTTACCAGGCTTATGATGCCTTTAAATTTGAAGAAAAAGCCATGGGACCTTTAATTATAGCTTTTATAAAAAGTGGTGATGAAAGTGGAAACCTTTCTTATATATTAGATGAATTATCAAAATATTTAACCGAAGACAGCAAAAATAAAAGTCAGATTAAACAGGCTTTTATATATCCAGTAATACTTTTGTTAGTGACATTTATAGTTATTATTATAATGACTACAAAAGTTTTGCCCACATTTATATCGGTATTCGAAAATAGTCATAATGAGCTTCCACTGGCTACAAGATTTCTTTTGTCAATATCTGAGTTTATGACAAAGAATGGACTAAATATATTATTAATATTAATAGTATTATGTTTATTTTTAATATATTTAATGAGTAAGAAAGAATATAGAATAAAAATAGATAGTATTTTATTTAAATCTTTTCTATTTAAAAAATTTAGGATGCTTAATGTAGAATACCAAATCACTTCTCTGCTTTATATATTAAAAAGAGGTGATATTTCTATAATTGATTGTATGGATATAATAAAAGATTCTTTTAAAAATAAATATATTAAAGCTAAGTTTGAAAATATCAAAAGCAGCCTAAGGCATGGTTTGTCCTTATCAGATGCAATTAGTAAAGAAAATATATTTTCAAATCTTATGATTTCTATGGTGAAAATTGGAGAAGATAGTGGTAATATGTCAAGATCTTTGGAAAAGGCATCATCTTATTATGCCAATGAATATATTTTTAGGCTAAAAAGAATTTCTGCCCTCGCTGAACCCGTTCTTATACTTATAATGGCAACGATTGTAGCATTTGTTGTATTTTCTGTAGCAATACCGATGTTTGACTCGGTAAATAATATAGATTTCTAAGGAGGATAGTTATGAAAAAGATAAGAAAGAGAAATGGTTTTACCTTAATTGAGCTTGTAATAGTGATAGCAATCATAGCAATACTTGCAGCCATTGCTATACCTAGATATCAAAAGTCTAAAGATCAGGCAGCTATAACTGCTCATAATTCAAATGTATCTATGCTTAAGACAGCTGGGTTGGTTAAGCTAAATGAAATGAATGGCGTTGGCGAAGAAGTTACTTGGACAAAGGAACAACATGAAAAAGCTTATGTAGATAAGTGGCCTGAACTTCCAAGATTTGAGAATGATAATTTTGATAATAAGGTAACATATACTGTAACTATAGATCCTAAAAATGAAACGGTTACTGTAGATCCAGATGAAGTCAAATGATATACTGGATATTTGTATTTTTTCTGGGAACCATATTTGGTTCCTTTTCTCATTTATTAGTAGATAGGAATATTAGACAAATAAGTATAATATATCCAAGAAGTCATTGTCCAAACTGTAAGCATAAGATTTCTAACATTGATCTTATACCATTAATTTCTTTTATAATGCTTAGGGGAAAGTGTAGAAATTGCAACTATAAGATAAGCTTAACTTATCCCTTATTTGAATTGTTAGGTGCTGTTCTTTCAGTACTGGTCTTTAGATATGGAATTACTATTCAGAGCATTATTATTTTTTTTAGTTTGATTCTTTGCTTAGTAATATCAGCAATCGATATCAAAAGCTTATATATAGATATGGTATATATTTACATATTAATGTTTTTAGGACTCATTTATAGGTTTTTTTACCTATCTTTTAATATAGGATTTCTAAAAATTGTATTGATATTCTCCTTTATTTTCTTATTTATATATATTATTTCAAAAAGAAATATTGGAGATGGTGACTATTTTTTCTATCTAAGTTTATTTTTATTTATAAAGAATGAAAATATTGTAGAATTTTTATTTTATTCTATTTGGATAGGAGCTTTTTTTGCTATAATAATGGCTATTAAAAGAAAGTCTACTAAAATAATGATTGCTTTTTGTCCATATATATTTTTGTCTTATCTTTACATTATAAATATATGAGGTGGGTTATGAAAAAAAGAGGATTTAGCCTTGTAGAGTTGATTGTAGTTCTAGCAATAATCTCTGTATTATCAAGTATTTTTATTATTAGAAGCGGTATCTATAGAAATATAAAAGAAAAAAATGAAGCTAAAACCCTATTGGCAGATCTTAATTATTGTAGGGAAAAGGCGCTTTCTAGTGGTCACATCTATAGCTTTAAAGCTGTTGATGATACATATACTATAAAAAATATTACTGATATTAATAATAATGATGATAAATATGTAAAGTTTAGGTATTTAAGGGCAAATAAGACATACAAACTAAAATTTAGGTCGAATGGTGTTGTAGTTAATGCTCAGACTATTTATTTTAGTTCAGATAAGAGAAGATATGGATATATAATTTCTCCAATAGCAGGAAGGATAAGAATGAATGAATAAAAAACTTAAGGCTTTTACTTTGGTTGAAGTAATAATTGGTCTATTTTTAATTTCAGTAATTGCAATGTATCTTCTACCTTCCCTATATTCTGTATATAATGATTCAGATAAAATAAAAAGTGATTCAAGGTTAATTTTTGCTATGCAAGAAGTACTAGAATTATATAAGGAAAATGATGAAGGCACATATATAGAAAATTGTAATGGCTTTGACATAAATGTTGAGATAAGTGAATATAATTATAAGTTAAAACATATAAAAGTTTATAAAAATAAATATGTTCTTGACTTGGTGGTAGAAAAATGAAAAAACGTGGATTTACTTTATTAGAACTAATATTGGTTTTATTTATAAGTTCTATATTGATTTTATTGATAAACAATTTAATCTTTGTAAATTTCAAATTAAGCAATAGAAGTTTTCATCAAGAAATGGACTACAAGAATTCTACTAATTGCATGCTTTATATAGAAAATCTTATAAGAAGTTCTAAAGAAATAGAAGAAAATAATTCTAAATCAAATTTTATTCTTTACGTTCAAAATGAAGAATCACTATCCACTTATAGGTTTGAACAAAATGGCAATAATCTTTATGCATATATAAGAAATACTGATTCTAGAAAAAATAGGGAGGTAGCTGTTCCTATAGGTATTTGCAAAAATTCCAATATTGTTTATGATAAAAAAAGGCAAGGATTTGATATAAGTATTGATTTTATAGAAGAAGAATCGACTTCTTTTTATAAAACTTTTATAGGAAAAACTTATGAAAAATAAGGCATTTATAAGTATATATGTATTAATAATTCTTAGCATTATATCCATAAGTCTAAGTTTCATTTACAGGCAAAGTTTGAATAACCAAGATTTAAATGAAGATATTTACAATAAGAAAAAAATAATTTATAAACTTGAATCTTTAAATAATATAGCTCTAAGTAATGATGAGAGGCTTACTGAGTTTTTAGAACAAATTAACGAGAAGAAAGCTAGTAGACAAAAATTTTCTTATAAGATTGATTATATGGGAGAAGAAGAGAAATTATTAATATCGAAAATATCTGATAATAATTTTTTAATGGAAAAAGATATTTCATATAAAAAGGTAAGAGCGGAAAGTAAAGTTTTCTTGGAATTATATGATAAGTACCAACTATACAATGAAGATAAGATAATTCTTAATGACAAATTTGATGAATTTTTTAAAAATTTAAAATTCAAAGAATATGAATTTAAAGAATATGAAAAACTTGTTTTAGACAGGGACTTAGATTCAAAGATAAAAGTTACAAATGAGCTTATAATTAAAAATGATAGAAAAAATTCAATAGTAGAAGCTAAATCAAGCGAAAATAATGATAATAAGAGTCTAGATGATTTTAATGATAAATCAAAGACAGCTTGTAAAATAAGTGGTATACTTATAATTGATGGAAATTTAATATTAGAAAAGGATTTAGAAATTAATGGATTACTTATTATAAGTGGTGATATAAAATCGATAAATGATTGCAATTTAAGCTTAAACGGACAAATTATTGCAAAAAATGATTTTGATATAGACTATAATTATGATAAAAGCAGGTCATATGATTTCATAAAAGATATTTACAATCCTAAGATTCTAAAAGTTAAATCAAAAGAAGTATATTAAAGTATTTATGGAGGATGAAATGAAAATATTAGTAATTAACTGTGGTTCTTCATCACTTAAGTATCAATTATTTGATATGGATAATGAAGAAGTTCTTGTAAAGGGTCTTGTAGAAAGAATAGGAATTGATGGATCAAGACTTAAGCAAGAAAAAGGTGAAGATGAATTTATAATTGAAGAAGACATGAAAGACCATACCCAAGCTGTAAAACATGTATTTGATGCTTTAACAGATGAGGATAATGGTGTTATATCAAATCTTTCTGAAATTGATGCAGTAGGACACAGATTCGTACACGGTGGTGAAAAAATTACAAGCTCTGTGCTAATAGATGATGAGGTTAAAAAAGCAGTTAAAGAATATTCTAAATTCGCACCATTACACAATCCAGCAAATATGATGGGACTTGAAGCTTGTGAAAAACTTCTTCCAAATGTTAAAAATGTTGCAGTATTTGATACAGCATTCCACCAATCAATGCCAGAAGAAAATTTCCTTTATGGAATTGATTATAAATACTATGAAGAACAATCAATTAGAAAATATGGTTTCCATGGAACAAGCCATGACTTTATAACTCAAAAAACAGCTGAACTTCTAGGAAAAGATCAAAGTGAACTTAATATGATTTCATGTCATTTAGGAAATGGTTCAAGTATATGTGCAGTTAAAGATGGTAGGTCATATGATACAAGTATGGGACTTACACCTCTTGAAGGTCTTGTAATGGGAACAAGAAGTGGTGATTTAGATCCAGCTGTAGTAACATTTTTAATGGATGAATATGGATATGATACTAAGAAAATAGATAATGTATTAAACAAAGAATCTGGGGTATTGGGAGTTTCTGGAGTATCTTCAGACTTTAGAGATTTAGAAGATGCAGCTAATAATGGAAACAAGAGAGCTGAGATAGCACTTAAAATGTTTGCAAATAGAGCCAAAAGATATATAGCAGGATACATGGCAGAAGTTGGAAAAGTTGAAGCTATAGTATTTACTGGAGGAATTGGCGAAAATTCAATCACTATGAGAGAAGATATAATGAATGGATTTGAACAATTTGGTATAAAGATTGACTCTGAAAAGAATAATGTTCGTGGAGGAGCTCACCTAATATCTACAGATGATTCTAGAGTAAAAGTATTTGTTGTTGCAACTAATGAAGAATTAATGATAGCTAGAGATACTAAAAGACTAGTTTAACTTGACAATTTTAAAATTAGCTTATATAATATTTAAGATTGCTAAAACTCATAGCTAGGAGGTGTTAGAATGGCAGTACCTAAGAGAAGAACATCAAAAACAAGAAAAAATAAAAGAAGAGCTTCAGCTTACAGATTAAACAAAGCATCTTTTGTAGAGTGTCCAAATTGTAATGAACCAATGTTACCACATAGAGTTTGTCCAAGCTGTGGTTATCATAAAGGCAAAGAAGTTCTTGAGTTAGATTAAGATAGTGGTAACACTATCTTTTTTTTAATTTTAAAAAAAGAGGAAATTATGAAAATTATAGTAGATACTTATGGAGCTGATGATGGCATCGAAATACCTATAGAGGGTACTATAGAAGCCTTGAAAGAAAAAGATTTTATACCAGTCTTTGTTGGAGATAAAGAGGAAATTGAAAATATAATTTCACAAAGAATAGATATCTATGAAATTATAGATGCAAAAGATAGAATAGATAACAATGAAGATCCAGTAAGAGCTATAAGAAAAAAGAAAGACTCAAGCCTAGTAAAGGGATTTGAAAAATTAAATGAAGATAATTATAGTGGTCTTGTTTCGGCAGGATCAACTGGAGGACTTTTAGCAAGTGGCTTATTTATTTCTGGAAGAATAGAAGGAGTAAAAAGAGCCTGTATAGCAACAAGTTTACCAACTTTTGAAAATAAAACACTTTTATTAGATACTGGAGCAAATATGGACTGTAAGGCAGAGTTTTTAAGAGACTTTGCAATTATGGGAAGTGTATTTGCAAAAAATGTACTTCATATAGACAATCCAACAGTTTCTTTATTAAATGTGGGAGTGGAAGAGCATAAGGGAAATAAAGTAAGCAAGGAAACTTATGCACTATTAAAAGATACAGACCTTAATTTTAAAGGCAATATCGAAGCAAGAGACCTTTTTACTGGAAAAACTAATATAGTAATAGCTGATGGATTTGATGGTAATATTGCTATAAAAACTGCAGAAGGTATAATTAGCCTGCTTAGTAAGGAAATTAAAAATTCAATATATAAATCATTGAAAACTAAAATTGGTGGAGCACTTTTAAAGGATAGTTTAAAAGAAAATTTATCAAAGTATAATACGGATGATATAGGTGGAGCACCACTTTTGGGTATAAATCAATATGTCTATAAGGCACATGGAAATTCTAATAAAAAGGCTTTTAAGTCAGCAATTCTTGGACTTATAGACTATATAAATACAAATACAATTGAAAAAATAAGAGGAGAATTAAAATGATTAGAGACGAATTAATAGAATTAGTATTAGAAAATTTAGATATTGACAGGGATGATATTGATTTTGACAAAAATATATCTGATTATGACATAGATTCAATAGATATGCTTGATTTTATAATGGCAGTAGAAGATAAGTATGATATTGAATTTTCTGATGATGAACTAGATGAGATAGAAAAATTCTCAGATGTAGTATCTTTAATTGAAAGCAAAAATTAATGAATTTATCAAAAGAAAGACTTGAAAAAATAAAAAAATTTGAAGAAAGTATAGGTTACACATTTAAGGATAAAAATCTTATAGATGTGGCCTTTACACATTCTTCATATATAAATGAAACAAAAGAAGAAAATAAGCATTCTAATGAGAGACTAGAATTTCTTGGGGACTCAGTTCTTGATTTAATTGTAAGCGAAGAGCTTTATAAAAATCATAAAAATTACCCTGAAGGTAAGCTTACAAAAATCAGATCGAGAATTGTTTGTACTTCGTCATTTTCGAAAGCAAGTGAAAAATTCAACTTATCTGATTACTTATTATTTGGAAAAGGTGAAATTAATCATCAAGGAAAAAATAAGAAGTCTGTTAAGGCAGATACTTTTGAAGCATTTTGTGCAGCACTTTATCTAGATGCAGGTTATGATTATCTTAAAAATTTTTTACTTAAAAATTATTTAGGAACTGTTAAGAAACTTTTAAATGATGACCTTCTTTTTATAGACTATAAAACTAAACTACAAGAATATTTTAATAAGACTTCAAAAATTATATTGAAATATAAGCTTGTAAAGGAAGAAGGACCAGAGCATGACAAGACTTTTTATATGGAAGTTTATGCGAAAAATAAAAAGCTAAGTCAAGGCTTTGGAAAAAATAAAAAAGAAGCTGAGCAAATGGCTGCAAAGAAAGCATACAAGAAGTTAACAAATGTCTAAAAAAGAATATATTATTCCAATCTTTATACCTTTTTTAGGATGTCCACATGATTGTGCATTCTGTAATCAAGTTAAGATTACAAATTATAAGGATTCAATAAATACAGAAAATACAATTAAACAAATTGAAAGCTACCTATCTTATTTTCCCAAAAATGATAATTTAAAGGAGATAGCATTTTTTGGCGGGTCTTTTACAGGGCTAGACACAACTCTTATGATTTCTTATCTTAAAATAGCACTAGACTACAAAAAGAAGGGAATTATTGATAGAATCAGATTATCGACCCGACCTGATTATATAAATAATTCTATTCTTGATATATTAAAAAAATATCAAGTAGATATAATTGAACTAGGTATCCAGTCATTGGATGATGAAATTCTAGAAGCAAATGAGAGAGGGCATACAAGTCTGGATTCTCTTAATGCATCAAAACTTATAAAAGAATATGGTTTTATCCTAGGTCATCAAATTATGCCAGGGCTTTTTAAGGATTCTTATGAAAAATCTATAGAAACAGCTATAAAGTCTGTGAAAATGGAACCTGATATGGTTAGAATCTATCCTACCCTTGTAATAAAAGATACTAAACTCGAGATCTTATATAATGAAGGTTCATTTGAAGCTTTAAGCCTTGGTGATGCTATAAGAGTTTCATCTGAAATATATATGATTTATTTCTATAAAAATATTAATATAATTAGGGTAGGTCTTCAGCCTACTGATAATATAAACAAAGGTAAGGACGTGGTTGCAGGTCCTTTTCATGCTGCTTTTAGGCAATTGGTAGAATCTTTCATTAATAGGATTTATTTAGAAAAATTAATAAGAGACTATAATTTAAAAGAGTTCATAAAAATCAATATAAATCCTCGAGAAATTTCCATAATAGCAGGAAATAAAGCTTCAAATAAGAAATACTTTTATGATAAATATGGAATAAAGCTTAATTTCAAAGAAAGTGATAAGTCATATATATCTTATAAAAATGTAAATATAACATATGATATAGGTAAATTTATAAAAAATTATGTGGAGAAAACTTACGGTGGTGAATTAGTATAAAACTTGAAAGCGTTGAATTAAAAGGATTTAAGTCTTTTGCTAAAAGGACTAAAATAAAATTTGATAATCAAATTACTGCAATAGTTGGTCCGAATGGATCAGGAAAATCCAATATAGCAGATGCTGTAAAATGGGTGCTTGGAGAACAATCTGCGAAATCACTCAGGGGAAGGAACATGAATGATGTAATCTTTCAAGGAAGTGATGATAAGAATCCAATGAATATGGCGGAAGTGAATCTGTCTTTTGAAAATAAAGATAGGAAACTAGATAGCAACTATGATCTTATAAAAGTATCAAGAAGAATATATAGAAATGGAGATAATGAATATAGATTAAATGGAAAAAGAGTAAGGCTTAAGGATATAAAGGAACTATTTTTAGATACAGGTATTGGAAAAGAAGGATATTCTGTAATAGGTCAGGGGAGGATAGATGAAATTTTAAATTCATCTAGCCAAGAAAGACGAAATATATTTGAAGAGGCAAGTGGAATTGCAACCCACAAGTATAGAAGAGAAGAATCACTTAAAAAACTAAGTAAGGTAGATGAAGATCTTGAAGTTATCCAAAGGGAATGGGAATATAAGAAAAAAGATAATGAAAGATTAGAAGATGAAGCTAAAAATTTTGATAAGCATAAAGAAATAGTTGATAAGTTAGATTCTCTATCTCTAATATATTTAAAGTCTAAATCAAAAGGATTAAATGACAAGAAGAAAAGTTTATATAAAAAGCTAGACGAGATAAATCTTAAAAAAGAAGAAAAAACTGCCTATTTTAATAAGGTAAAAAAAGCTCTTGAACCTATAGCTAAAGAGTTGAATGAATTAGAAGAATTAAATGATTCTATGGAAAATGAATCTCAAAATCTCGAAAAAAAGATTGTAGATTTTAATAATCAAATTAAACTAGATTTTCAAAAGTTAGATTATAATCAAAAAGATTTAGATAGAAATACAAAAGATAAGGAAAATTATAAAAATAAATTAGAAGATACTCAAAATACACTTGAAATTGAAAACAAAAAATTAGAAAAAACTAAACAAGATATTAAAAATATGCTTAGTCTTAAAAGCAAAAAAGATAAAGAGAAGTCGAATATAATAATAGATCTTGATGGAAATAAGAAAAACTTAAAGAATATTTCCAAAGAAATATCTATTCTTGAAAAAAATGTATATGATTATGATTTAAATCAGAAAACTAAGTCTATTTTAAAAAAACAAAGAGAAGAAGAAAACCAAAGAATAAAAGAAAGACTTAAGAATTTAGAAAAAGATATTGAAAAAATATCTTCTTATAGTGAAATTCTAAGAAACAAATATCAAGATTTAAATGATAAGAAAGAAGAAAGCGAAAATAAACTCAGTGATATTTCAAAAAAAATTAATGAAAATTCCAATGAGATAGAAAGATTCAAAAATCTTATTAATCAAAATAATATCTCTAGTAAAGAAGAAATTTCAAACTATAAGATTCAAAAATCTCTTTTAGAAAAACATGAAGGGTATTTTTATTCTGTTTCTGATTTTTTAAACAAAAGTAAGGGAACCAAAATAGAAGACTTATATATTGATACTTTAGCAAACCTAATAACGGTTAAAGAAGGATATGAGAATATAATAGAAAATCTTATAGGACAAGGTCTACAAAATATTGTAACAAGGACTAAGATAGAAACTAGGGAAATAATTAATTTTGTAAATAAAAATAAACTAGGAAGGCTTACATTTTTACCTATTGACTCTATTAAACAAAGTAGAAAACCAAAAATTAATGAAGACGAAGTAATAGCTATGGCATATGAGCTAGTAAGATATGATCCAAAACTTGAACATATTGTTAACCATTTTTTATATAATACAGTAGTTGTCAAAAATATAGATGATGCAATTAGTTTATCTAATAAGATAAAAGGGTATAGAATAATTTCGTTAAATCTTGATCTCATAAATACTTGGGGTTCAATGGTTGCAGGCGTCAATAAATCCAGAAGAAGTAATACTGCTATACTTAATAGAAATAAGAAAATAAGTGATATAAGAAATAGGATTTTAAAATTAAGAGAAGATAAAAAAGACTTATCAAAAAAAATTACTATAGAAGAGAATAAGTTTAATGATAAAATTAAAGAAAAAAACAAGATTAGTCAGTATCTAGATGAGTTAAAAATGTCTATGGATAAGCTTAATAGAGAAATTGATAAGTCAAACTATGAATTAGAAAGTAATAGAAAAAGAATTAATGAATTAAATGAATCACTTAAATTAGAAGATTTAAAAGAAGATGACTCAAACATTGATGTTTATAAGAAAAATTTAGAAAATCTAAAAAAAAATAGAGAATCTTTAGAAAAGGTAATTGAAAATCTTACAACCACTTTGAATGATTTATCTAATAATATATTTAAATTAGAAAATAATATTGAAATAAATAAAAGGGATTTAAATATATATGTTAATAATATAAGAGATAAAGAAAGTGAAATTCAAAATTTACAAGATTCTATATCTTATTCTAATAAATTTGAACAGTCTATAAAAAAAGATATAAAAAAATTAGAAGATACAGTTGAAAAAATAAGACTTAAGATTGACTATTCAAACAAAAGAAAAATTGAATTAAAAGATAAAGTTAAAGCTATACAAAATAACATCGAGGATAAGAAACTCAAAAATTCTAAACTTATTATCGAAGCAAAAGAAATTGAGAAACTATTAAATGATCTTTCCATGCAGAGTGTGAAGATAAATTATAGTCTAGAGTCTATATCTAAGGACTATAAAAATTTGGAAGATGAAATTAGACCTTTTATATCTGAATCAATTGAGCTCTTAAAAGATAAGAAAATCTTTGATAATAAAATTTCTGTTAAAAAAGAAGATTTATTTAAATTACAAAAAGACCTATCAAAAGTAGGATTTTTCGATGAAAACTCTAAAGAATCTTATAAAATATCAAAAGATGAATTTGATTTTCTAGATAAACAAAAAACTGATTTGGAAGAGTCAAAAAAAGATATAGAAGAAATGATAAAAAAACTTGAAGTAGAGATGAAAAAAGAATTCATTAAAAATTTCAATATAATAGATGATAAATTTCAAAGAATATTTAAAGAATTGTTTATGGGAGGAAAGGCGAAACTTAGCCTTGACTCAGATGATTTCTTAAATGCAGGAATAGAAATAAGTGCATGCCCACCAAATAAAACTACAAAGTCACTTTCACTTTTATCAGGAGGGGAAAAGTCTTTGACAGCAGTAGCTTTATTGTTTGCAATATTTGAAACAAATCCAGCGCCATTTTCACTATTAGATGAAATTGATGCAGCAATGGATGAATCTAATATAAAAAGATATATAAATTATCTAAAGTCTTTATCAGATAAAACACAGTTCATAATGATAACCCATAGACAAACCACTATGCAATTAGCTGATAAAATCCATGGTGTAACTATAGAAGATAACGGAATTTCAAAGATATATTCTATTGATTTTGATAATTGAAGCTAAATTCTATTAAAGTAAAGTATTTAAAGGAGGCTTATATGGCAATTAGAAATATAAGACAAGTTGGAGATCCAATTTTAAGAAAAAAATCAAAAGAAATTAAAGAAGTTACAGATAAAATAAGAGTTTTACTTGATGATATGGCTGATACAATGTATCAAGCCGATGGTGTGGGACTTGCAGCACCACAAGTAGGTCTTTTAAAAAGAGTTATAGTAGTAGATGTTAGAGATGAGGATGGTTTAATCAAGCTAATTAATCCCGAAATAATAGAAGCTGATGGCGAACAAATTGGAGTAGAAGGTTGTCTTTCTGTACCTAATTTTAATGCAAATGTAAAAAGACCAGCACATGTTATAGTAAAATATTTAAATGAAGATGGAAAAGAAAAACAGATAGAAGCAGAGGGACTTAAGGCAGTCTGTTTATGTCATGAGATTGATCATTTAAATGGCAAACTTTTTATTGATGATTATGAAGAGGAAGTCAAAGATGTACAATAGAAAAATAAATATATGTTTTATGGGAAGTCCAAAGTTTGCTCTAAAAACTTTGGATGTTCTTTATAATAATGAAAATATAAACGTAGATTTAGTTGTTAGTGGTAAAGATAAAAAAAGAAATAGAAATAAATTTAGACCAACACTTGTTAAACAATATGCCCTTGATAAAGGAGTTGATGTCTTAACTCCTGATTCTGTAAACACTGATGAATTTCTAAAAGAACTTACAGATAGAAAAATTGATTTTATAGTTGTAGTTGCATTCGGGCAACTTATAGGAGAAAAGCTACTAGATAAATTTGAAAATAAGATTATAAACCTTCATCCTTCATCTCTACCAAAATATAGAGGAGCTAGTCCAATCCAATATACCCTCTTAAATGGTGAGAAAATAACGCATGCTACAGCAATGCTTATAGAAAAGGGGATGGATAGTGGAGATATATTAAATCAAAAAGAATATGAAATAAAAGAGGAAGATGATTTTATAAGTTTAAGTGAAAAGATGTCGGATCTTGGGAGTAAGGCGATTCTTGAAGCTGTTCTTAACTATGAAGAAAAGTTTGCCAAAAGAATAAAGCAAGATGACACTAAGGCAACTTTCACAAAAAAGATTGATAAGAAAATGGGTAAAATCGATTGGAATGAAAATAAGCAAGATATAGTAAATAAAGTTAGAGCCTTTGTAGAATTTCCTAAGGCATATTTTAATTATAAGGGTGAAAATATAAAGATTCTTAAAGCTAAGGCGATAGCTAAAGAAGACTCTAAACCATCTTTTGTATATGAGGCTAATAAAAATGACTTGATAGATATAGGATGCAAAGATGGGGCTATAAAAGTAGAAATTATACAATTTCCGGGTAAAAAAGCTATGGATGTAAAATCTTTTTTATTGGGAAATGACTTTGAAAAGGGAATATACATAGATTAGTATGGATGACTTTAAATTGATAGTAGATGGACTTTATGAAGTTTTTTACGAAAACAAAAAGTCTACAGATATTTTAAATAAAATAGCAAGCGAGAGAGAGGATATTTCATATATAACAAGAAATATATACGGAGTTATTGAAAGAAAACTCTATCTTGACTATATTATTAGTAAATTATCGAAGATAAAAATAAAAAAATTAGATAAAAAAGTCCTTCTAATTCTCGAAGTAGGTATATATAATATTCATTTTTTAGATAGGAAAAACTATGCTATTGTAAATGAATTAGTAAATGTTACCAAAAAAGAATCTAATAAATCAAAAGGTTTTGTAAATGCTATTTTAAGATCTTTTATAAGAGATGAAAAAAATTTATCTAAGATAAATATAAAAAATGAATACGAGTACTTATCTATAAAATATTCTTGTCCAATTTGGATAATCGAATATCTAAACCTATCCTATGATGAAGATTTTACAAAAAAATTTCTTTTATCATTAAATGATAAAAGATTCATATCTATAAGAGTAAATAACAAAAAAATAAGCAGAGATGATTTAAAGAAAATTCTAATAAAGAGGGGATATAAGGTTTCAGATTCAAAAATTTCCAAATTGTCTTTAAGAATTACAAATCCAAGTAAACTTGCAAGTACAAATGAATTTAAAGCAGGTCTTTTTACTATCCAATCTGAAGCATCCATCAAAGTATGTGAAGAACTTAATCCTAGAGAAAGATCAAATATTCTTGATCTATGTGCAGCACCTGGGACAAAGACTTCTCTTATAGGAGAATTAGTAAATAATAATGCAAATATTATTGCAAATGATATTTCTTTTAATAAACTATCAAAAATTAATGAAAATATAGAGAGATTAAACCTTAAAAATATTGAAATTACAAATTTTGATGCAAGTGAATATATAGCTGAATATAAAGAAAAGTTTGATTATGTTCTTTGTGACCTACCTTGTTCAGGACTTGGTGTTATGGATAGAAAACCTGAGATAAGATATAATAGAGATATGGATGGAGTGAAAAAACTAGCAAGTCTTCAAAAAAGAATATTAGATAGGGCATTTATGTATTTAAAAAAAGGAGGAATTCTTCTTTATTCTACTTGTACTCTGGGTATGTATGAAAATTTAGACAACTATATTTATCTTACTAAAAAGAAAAGACTAAAAAATATAGCAATAGATGATAAACCATATATTGAATACACTCCATTTGAAGATAATACAGACGGATTTTTTATGACGAAATTTGAAAAGATATAATTATGAAAAGAACTATTAATGACAAATCAATTGAGGAATTAGAAGAAATATTTGATAATTTAGGGATTAAAAAATTTAGAGCTAAGCAAGTTTTTAGGCAAATTCATATTAATAAATTAAATGATTTTTATAAGATGACTGATCTTTCTAAGGATTTAAGGAAAAGACTTGACTCGCTTTTTTACTTTCCTAAATTAAAAATAGTAAAAAAATTCAAATCTAAACTTGATAATACCAAAAAATATTTAATAGAATTAGATGATAAAAATATTATAGAAGCAGTTTTCATGCAATATGAGGATAGGGTGACAATTTGCATATCATCTCAAGTTGGTTGTAGGATGGGATGTAAATTTTGTGCCTCTACAAAAAATGGTCTTGAAAGATCCCTGCATGTATCAGAGATTATAGAAGAGATTTATCTATTAGAAAGAGAAAATTCAACTATAAACAACATAGTAGTAATGGGCATAGGAGAGCCTTTAGATAATTTTGATAATATTATTAAATTTATAGAAATAACAACAGATCCTAGAGGAAGAAATCTTTCTCATAGATCCATTACTATTTCAACTGTAGGACTTGTTGATAGGATTAGAGAACTTGCTGATTCTAAATTAGATGTAAATTTAGCAGTATCTTTACATTATGCCTTTGATGAAAAAAGAAAAAAATATATGCCAACTGCTAACAAATATAAGATTTCTGATATAGTGAAGGCTTGTGATTACTATTTAGATAAGACAAAAAGAAGAGTATCTTATGAATATGTGGTAATAGACAAGGTAAATAATCTAGAAGAAGATGTTAAAGAATTGTCTAAACTTTTTAAAGGTAAAAATATCCACATTAATTTGATACCTCTTAACCCAATTGAAGAGTTTAGACACTCAAAAACTAAATCCAGCATTATGAATCAATTTCAAAATAAACTCAATAAATATGGTCTCAATACTACAATAAGAAGATCTATGGGAAGGGATATTGATGCATCATGTGGACAACTTAGAAATAACTATGCGAGGTAGAAATGAAATTTAGTACGATTTCTAACATCGGCAAGGTAAGAAGTCAAAACCAGGATTACTATGGAAATTTAGAAATAGATAATCAATGTTTTTTTATTGTAGCTGATGGTATGGGTGGTTATAAGGGTGGCGAAATAGCCTCAAGGCTTGCTACAAAATATTACATAGAGTTTATTAAAAATTCTGATATAAAATCTTATAAATCACTTATAGACTTACAAGAAGACGCCTTAAAGGATGCAAATATTAAAATATTAGACCTTTCAAAGACCCATGAGGAATATTCTAATATGGGTACTACAGTGGTTTGTGTTTGCCTAGATTATGATAAAAAAACTTATCATATAACCCATATTGGGGATTCTAGAGCATATATTTATACTGATAATGAATTGCACCCTATCACAAGAGATCATTCTTTGATTAATGACTTAATTGATTCTGGATCTCTTACAAAAGAAGAAGCAATGAATTTTGATAATAAGTCTGCTATAACGAGAGCTGTTGGAGTAAGTGAAACTCTTAGACCAGAATCGAGATCTTGCGATATGAAAGATGGAGATTATGTCTTGATGGTTACTGATGGTTTAACAAACGAAGTATCAGACTTAGAGATTGAATCTATAATAGCTTCTAATAATTCTGCAGATATAATATCTAGTAATCTTGTCGATTTAGCAATAAAAAAAGGCGGTCATGATAATATCACAGTTACTACAATTATGATTTGAGGTTAGAATGGATAATATAATATTAGGAAATAGGTATCAGTTAAGAGAACTTATTGGCGTTGGAGGAATGGCCAAGGTCTATAAGGCTACTGATAGACTATTGCAAAGAGAAGTTGCAATAAAAGTATTAAAAGATCAATATGAAGAAGATGATGAGTTTGTAAAGAAATTCTCAAATGAAGCCTTATCTGCGGCTAGACTTAGTCATGTTAATATAGTAAGTGTATATGATATAGGTGAAGATTTAATATCTGGTAAAAAAATACATTATATAGTAATGGAGTATGTCAATGGAGAAACCTTAAAAGATCTTATTGATAAGAATAAAAATGGACTTTCAAATCATGATATAGTTGACTATTCAATACAAATTGCTCAAGCCTTAAGCTCAGCTCATCAATCAAATATAATACACAGAGATATAAAACCACAAAATATATTGATGGATAAATATGGCTTATTAAAAGTCACAGACTTTGGCATAGCAAGAGTATCAACCAATGCAACTATAACTTATACATCATCGATTCTTGGAACAGTTCACTATATTTCACCAGAACAGGCTAAGGGAAAATTTGTTGATGAGAAATCAGACCTTTATTCTCTAGGCGTAGTTATGTATGAAATGGCAACAGGAAAAGTCCCTTTTGATGCAGATAATTCTGTTGGTATCGCTGTAATGCATATACAAGATGAGGCTGTTGAGCCTAAAGAGATAAATAAAAATCTATCCAACAGACTAAATGATATAATAATGAAATTACTTGAGAAAAATCCTCAAGATAGGTTTACAAATGCTAAGGAGCTAATAAGAGCCTTAGAAGATGAAAATTATAATATAGGATCTATAAAAAAAGAACAAACAGCCAAAATTCCTGTAGTTGAAGATAATATAGAAGAAACAAGCTTTATTCCTATAGTTGAAGAAAAGATTCCTGCAGAAGAAAGAAATGATGAAGATAAAATTTTAGAAGAGAAAAAAGAAGATAAAGAAGATGATGAAGCTATATATGTCAGTCCTGGAGATGATAATAAAAATCTTAAAGAAAAAAAGAAGAAAAGAAAAATTTGGCCTATATTTCTTGTAATTTTAGCTTTAGCTTTAGGCGTATTTTACTATGTTAGAAGTTCTAACTCAAATATGGTTGAAGTTCCTACTGTATTAAACTTAAGTGAGGATGAGGCAGTTAAGCTTCTAAAATCAAAAAACTTAAAGGCTAATGTTTCACGCTATGCAGAATCTAATAACTATGGTGAAGGAAAAGTAATGGAACAAGATCCAAGTCCCAAGGCAAAGGTAAAACCTTATTCAACAGTAAACTTAGTTATAAGTCAAGGTAGAGAGGTTAAAGTTCCAGATCTTTCAAATATGACTGTAAGTCAAGCAGAAGAAAGCTTAAAAGAGGTAGGACTTTCTTTAGGAAAAACAAATAGTGAATATTCTGATACAGTCGAAAAAGATAAAATTATTAGTCAAAATCCAAGAGTTGGAGAAACAGTACAAAGTGGTAGTGAAATTGACATCAATGTAAGTCTTGGTAAAAAAGAACCAGAAGTTAAGAATGTAAGCGTACCTAACCTTGTAGGACAAACTGAGGAAAAGGCAATATCTATTGCAGAAAATTCTTCTATAAGTGTAAGAAATATAAATTATGAATATTCTGAGTCAATCGAAAAGGGAATAGTAATTTCACAATCTATATCAGCAAATACAGAAGTTGCAGAAAATTCTAAGATAGATCTTGTGGTATCAAATGGTAAGGATCCAAGTCGCAAAGAAAATACTGATAATAAATCTAATGAAGAAGAAAAAGATGGAAAAGACAAGAAAAAACAACAGGAAGCTGTAAATGTTAGTTTTTCAATTACTCCACCAAAAGATAAAGAAAGTTTTAATATAAAAATATATAAGCTTTCAGATGATAATCAAAAAACAGATTTATTATATAACCAAAATCATACTAGCAAAGAAGTTGGAGATGATGGTACCTTAAGTTTAAATTTTAAGTCAGTTGTAGGTACAAGGGTTCAAATTTTAGTTGATGGAGAATCCAAAGGAGTATATGAAGTAAATAAATGATTGGTAAAATAATAAAAGCCCAAAAAGAAATATACTATGTTTTAGCTAATGATGAAAGTTATATGTGTAAGGCAAGGGGAGTTTTTAGAAATCAAAATATAAAACCTTTAGTTGGGGACAATGTTGAGTTTGAAATTAGAGAAGATAATAAGGGATATATAAATAATATCTTAGAGAGAAAAAATGAAATCAAAAGACCAAATATAGCGAATATTGACCAAATCTTATATTTTGTAACTATAAAAAATCCCAGTCTAAACTTATTTAATATAGATAAGTACTTAGCCATGTGTGAATATATAAATATAGATGTTGCTATAATATTATCCAAAAAGGATTTAGCTGAAGAAAAAGACTTGGAATTTATAAGAATGTATGAAAATATTGGTTATAAACTAATATTTATAGATAATTATAATGACTTTCCAAAAGACAAAATTATGAATCTTTTAAAAGGTAAAACATCTGCAGTTTCTGGGTCATCTGGCGTTGGCAAATCTACATTTTTATCAAACCTTGTTGACTATGATATTGAAATAGGGTCAATATCTGAAAAGTCAAAAAGAGGTAAGAATACTACTAGACATATAGAAATATTCAATCTAGGTAAAAATACCAACATTTTTGATACACCAGGATTTGATAGTTTTGACCTAGACTTTATAGATGATGAGAAAAATCTTAAATACTGTTTCAAAGAATTTGACAATAAGTCATGTAAATTCAATAATTGTAACCATATAAATGAACCAAAATGTAAGGTTAAAGATGATTTACTAAATGGATATATTAGCAAGACAAGGTATGAAAATTACTTAACTTTATTTGATGATATAAAAAGAAGGAGAGAAAAATGGTAGAATTAGCACCATCACTTTTGTCATCTAACTTTTCAAATATCCAAGCTGACTTGGATAAGTTAAAAGATGCAAATATAAAATATCTTCATCTTGACATAATGGATGGGGTTTTTGTGCCAAATATTTCATTTGGCTTTGGATTAATAAAATCAATTAGAAAAAATAATGATTTTATTTTTGATACTCATCTTATGATAGATGAGCCAATCAGATATTTAGAAGAATTTAAAGATAGTGGATCTGATATAATTACTGTTCATTATGAAGCATGCTCAGACCTTAATAAAACTCTTGAAAAAATAAGAAAGTTAGGACTTAAGGTAGGACTAACTTTTAAACCAAAAACAAAAGTCGAGTGTATACTTCCATATCTTAAAAAAGTAGATGTATGTCTTGTTATGAGTGTAGAGCCAGGATTTGGTGGTCAGTCATTTATGGAAGATTCATTAGATAAAGTAAGAAATATTAAAAAATATATTGACGAGAATGAATTAAATTGCCTTATTGAGATTGATGGTGGAATAAAAACACATAATTTAAAAAGGGTGATTGATAGTGGAGTAGATCTTGTAGTAAGTGGATCAGATATATTTTCAAATGGTGAAATTAAAGACCAAGTTTTTAAATATTATAAAATATTTAATTCATAAAAAAGGACAGTTGCAAAAGTAATCTTGCAACTGTCCTTTTTTATGAAAAAATAATGCTTTTAGCACTATTGTCATTAAATATTAAGCTTTTTCAACTTTACCGCTTTTCATACATTTAGTACAAACGTTGATTGTTTTAACGCTTCCATCGATTTTAGCTCTTAATTTATGAACGTTTGGTTTAAAGTTTCTGTTTAATCTTCTATGGGAGAAAGTAACTTTGTTACCGAATTTTGTACCTTTTCCGCAGATATCACACTCTCTTGCCATACTTTACACCTCCAAGTCTTAGTTTAATCTTAGTCATTATATCAAATTTATATTAAATTATCAAATATAATCGCCTTTAGCTATTATATATAAAAAAAGACAAAAAATCAAATAAGAGTATAATAAAATTAGTTAAAGTAAAGAAAATAGATAGGAGGCTTTATGGATTATAAGTCAGTATATGAAGGTAAAAATTTTGGAATTATACTTTTTGATGAGCCTTTAAAACTTCATACAAATTTTGGAATAGGTGGACCATGTGATGTATTTGTGGAGCCTAGCAAAGAAGATGAATTAATTAATCTTATAAAATTTAATAAAGAAAATAACATAGAAACTACAATTATAGGAAATGGCACTAATATTCTTGTAACTGATAAAGGGATAAGAGGGTGCGTTATAGCCTTATCAAATAATTATGATAATATTGAAATAAAAGAAGACCACCTCATAGTTACAAGTGGAACTTTGTTATCAAAAGCATCAAAACTATCATTTAAAAATGAACTTACAGGAATGGAAGAGGTCTCAGGAATCCCTGGTACTATAGGTGGGGCTGTAGCTATGAATGCTGGAGCTTATGGGAGAGAGATGAAAGATATAATTGAATCTGTAAGACTTATAGATAGGTCTGGTAATATAGTTGAACTATCAAATCAAGAGATGGATTTTTCATATAGGCATTCTAAAGTTTTTGATGACGATTTAATTGTATCCTCTGCAAGCTTTAGATTGAAAAAAGGAAATCCTGAAGATATAAATGAAGCTTATAAAGATTTCACATATAGACGAACAAGTAAGCAGCCACTTGAGAAAAAATCGGCTGGGTCAACCTTTAAAAGACCGGTAGGATCTTTTGCTTCAAAACTTATAGATGAAAGTGGACTAAGGGGATATTCTAGAGGAGATTGCCAAGTAAGTGAAAAACACTGTGGTTTTATAATAAATAATGGTGATGCCAGTTTTGAAGAGATGGATAATTTTATAAAGGAAATTGCATCTATAGTTAAGGAAAAAACTGGTTTTATTCTAGAAAGAGAAGTTAAAATACTAGGTGATTTGTAATGAAGGTTAAAATAATTACAGGTCTTAGTGGCTCTGGAAAAACCACAGCCTTAAGAATACTTGAAGACTTAAATTATTATGCTATGGATAATGTGCCAGGATCCTTAATAGAAAGTTTTATATATTTAAGCAAGTCACAAGATAAGCCAATAGAAAAATTAGCCTGTGTAGTTGATTTTAGATCAATGGAAGTAGAAAAAAATCTTAAGGAAACTTTAACAAATCTTAAAAAAATCAACAAGGATACAAGCATCATATTTCTAACAAGTAGGGATGATGTAATAATTAAAAGATATAATGAGTTAAGGCGACCTCATCCTTTAGGCTCTTTTGGTGATGTTAAAGATGGTCTTGAAAGAGAAAAGATAATGTTATCTGATATAAAAGATATGGCAGATTTAATCATAGATACTAGTAATTATAATAACAAAAACCTAAAACAAGTTCTATTGAATATATCTGATAGGAAAGAGAGTTTTATTATTAACTTATTTTCTTTTGGATATAAAAATGGTTTAAGTCTTGACTTTGATGTAGTATTTGACATGAGATTTTTACCTAACCCTTATTATATTGATGATTTAAAACAATTAAATGGCACCGACAAAAAACTTAGGTCATATTTAGATGAATTTGAAATAGCTCAAGAATTTAAAAATGAAGTTTATAAAAACCTAATTAAACTTATACCATATTTTGCTAAAGAAGGAAAGAATTCTATATCAATAGGATTTGGATGTACAGGTGGTCAACATAGATCGGTTTATATGTGTGAAAGTATATACGAAAAGTTAAAAGAAACAAATTATATAGTAATAAAAAAACATAGGGATAAGGATAAATGGAGAAAATAAAATACTTAAAAAGACTGCCCTTTGAAAGTATAAAAAATGCTAGAGACCTTGGAGGTATGCCTACCTTAGATGGAGAAATTACCTCTTGGTCTAAATTTATCAGATCTGCAAATCTTGATGATATCACAGATAAGGATATATCATTATTAAAAGATTTAAATGTATCTACTATAATAGATTTAAGACGTGATGATGAAGTTTATAAAAACCATAAGAGATTAGAAAAAATAAATGAAAATTTTTCTTACCATCAGGTTTCACTTTCACCAAGGGCCATGAGATATGAAGAAATACAAAGAATAATAGATAAAAAAGATTCAATAGGAAAATCATATATATCTATAATAGATAATTACAAGGCTATAAGAAAGGTTTTTGAAATACTAGCAGATAATGATAAGGTTACACTTTTTCATTGCCAAGAGGGAAAAGATAGAACAGGAATCATAAGCATGGTATTATATGGTTTAGCTAATGTAGCAAGGTCGGATATAATTGCAGATTATGAGATATCTTCAGCAAATCTTGGTTATATTGAAAGGTATGATCAAGATGAAAAGGGATCTATTTTTAGAGTAACCAATCCTTATAATATGAAAGAGGCTATATCTTACATAATTAGAAAATATCAAAGTTTTGAATCTTATCTGTATTATGCTAAACTTGATAGAAATTCTATAGATAAATTAAAAAAGAAATTAATTGAATAGAGAGTGATTAGATGTCTTTTTCAAAAAGATGTAAAAAAGAAATATTAAAAAAAGAGCCTGAAACAAGTCAAATAGATGTGGAATTATTAGCCTACCTATACTTCTCAGGTTCTATTAGAATTAGAAATAATTCATACAAAATATTATTTAAAGCAAGTGAGAATATAGAAGCAAGATATATTTATAAAATTATAAAGGCAAAATATGATTATTCTCCTGCCATAGAAATTCAAAACAAAAGAAAATTTTCTAAAGATAGATCATATGTTGTCATAGTTGAAGATAGTTACATAGCAGATTTAATACTTGATTTAGCAGATTATTATCAAATATTTGATTTGGAAAAATTTTTAAAAAAAATAAAAACTCAAAAAGAAAAAAAAATTATATTGAAACTAGCTTTTTTGTTAAAAGGCTCAATCAATGATCCTTACAGAGGTTATAACCTTGAAATAAATTTATCTGATAAAAATGAGGTTTATTTAATAGAAAAACTTATGAAAGATTTCAATATAGATGCAAAAATAAATAAAAGAAATGATAATTATAGTGTATATATAAAAGATTCAGATAAGATATCAGACTTTCTAGCTATAATTGGAGCAAATAAATCCTTATTTGACCTTGAAAATGTAAGAGTTATTAAATCAATAAGAAATGATATAAATAGGCAAAATAATTTTGATAAGGCAAATATAGATAGAACAATAAAAGCATCTTTTAATCAAGTAGAAGCAATCAATAAGCTTAAAAGAAATAAAATTTTTGATAATCTATCAAAAGAATTAAAAGAACTTGCTGACTTAAGAGTAGAATACCCTTATATTTCTATAGAGGAATTAGGAAAGATGGCAAATCCTCCTTTAAGTAAAGCCAAGGTTAATTATAGATTACAAAAGTTTATAAAACTTGCAGAAAGTGATAATAATGATGAGTGATTTTACACATTTACACCTACACACAGAATATTCTTTATTAGATGGATTCACAAAAATTGATAAGCTAATTAAAAGGCTTAAAGAGTTAAATATGAAATCTTGTGCCATAACAGATCATGGCCAAATGTATGGAGTTATTGAATTTTATCAAAAATGTAAGAAAAATGGCATAAAACCAATAATTGGTTGTGAAGTTTATGTTTGTGAAGATGATTTATCTATAAAGACACCTGCTAATAAAAGATACTATCATTTAATACTTCTTGCCGAAAACAACGAAGGTTATAAGAATCTTTTGAAAATAGTTTCAAAAGGATATACTGAAGGATTTTATTATAAACCTAGAGTTGACTTTGATACTATAAAAAAATATTCAAAAAATATAATTGCCCTATCAGCTTGCTTAAATGGTGAGATTAATCAAAGAATTTTAGAAAATGATATAAAAAGAGCCTATGAGACTTGTGAAAGATACTTAGATGTTTTTGGTAGAGATAATTTTTATCTGGAAGTTCAAAACCATGGTTTGAAGGAACAAAAAAAAGTAAATGAAATCTTATTAAAGATGCATGAAGATCTTGATATTGAATTGGTTTGTACTAATGATGTTCATTATGTCGATAAAAAAGATGCTTATTATCAAGATGTACTCTTGTGTATACAAACAGGTTTTTTACTTAAAGATGAAGATAGGATGAAGATGCCTGTTGATGAATTTTACTTAAAAGATTCTTCTATGATGAAAGAAATTTTCAAAGAATTTCCTCGTGCATATGAAAACACTAAAATAATTGCAGATAGGTGTAATGTTGAAATTAAATTTCATGAGCCACATTTGCCTTATTTTACAAAACTTCCAAAAGATTTATCTAATCTAGAATATTTAAAAAAACTTGTATATAAAGGGCTAAAAAGAAAATATAAAAATATAACAAAAGAGATAATAGATAGGACAAAAAAAGAAATCAATGTAATTAATAATATGGGTTATGTAGATTACTTTCTTATAGTATGGGACTTTGTAAGATATGCAAAAGACCATAATATAGCAGTAGGCCCAGGAAGAGGATCTGCAGCAGGTTCTATTATTTCATATGCCCTAGATATAACTAAAATTGATCCTTTAAAATATAATTTACTTTTTGAAAGATTTTTAAATCCTGAAAGAGTATCTATGCCAGATATAGATATAGATTTTTGCTATGAAAATAGGGACAAAGTTGTAGATTATGTCTATGAATTATATGGAAAAGACCATGTATCTCAAATTGTAACTTTTGGTAGAATGCAGGCAAGAAACGCAATAAGAGATGTTGGTAGGGTTATGGATGTATCCTATAATAAGGTAGACAAGATAGCAAAACTTATTCCTCAAGCAATAGGAATGACAATAGATCTTGCCCTAGAAAATACAGAAAAATTAGCCTATGAATACGAAAATGATGTGGAAACAAAAAGAATGATTGATACAGCAAGGGCTATAGAATCCCTACCACGTCATACATCAATTCATGCAGCAGGAGTAGTTATCTCAAAAGATATTTTAACAGATATAGTTCCTCTTTCCATGAGTAATAATCAGATAGTAACTCAATTTAATATGGTAGAAATAGAAGAATTAGGGCTATTGAAGATGGACTTTTTGGGTCTTCGTAATTTAACCGTAATACAGGATACTGTAGAAGATGTAAAGAAAAACAAAAATATTGATATAAATATTGAAGATATAGATGAAAATGATTCAGAAGTTTTAAGTCAATTTACTAAAGCTGAAACTATAGGTATATTTCAATTTGAATCAGCTGGTATGAGAAATTTCCTAAAAAATTTAAAACCTAGAAAATTTGATGACTTGGTAGCAGCAAACTCATTATTTAGACCAGGTCCTATGGATCAGATTCCAAATTATATAAAAAATAAAAATAATCCAAAAAATATCACTTACATTGACGATAGTCTAAAACCTATACTTGAGCTAACATATGGAATTATTGTCTACCAAGAACAGGTAATGCAAATAGTACAACAACTTGCTGGATTTTCCTTAGGAGAGGCAGATAATCTAAGACGTGCCATGAGTAAGAAGAAAATGAGTGTCATGGAAGAAAATAGGGATATTTTTGTAAATGGAAAACTTGATGAATCTGGAAATGTGGAAATTAAAGGTTGTGTTAGAAATGGTATATCAAAAGAAAAGGCTAATAAAATATATGATGAGATGATATCTTTTGCCAAATACGCATTTAACAAATCACACTCAGCTGCATACTCATTAGTTGCCATGCAAACTGCTTATTTAAAATATAATTTTAAGGAAGAATATATGGCAAATCTTTTAACTTCTGTAATGGGAAATACTTCAAAAGTATACCTTTATATTTCTGAAGCTAAAAGGTTGGGAATAAAAATTCTACCACCTGATATAAATAAATCAAAAAAAAGATTTGTAGTAGATGATAATAAGATAATATTTGGTCTATCAGCTATAAAAAATGTTGGAGCAAATTTGATAGATGCTATAGTTATGGCAAGAGGAAATTCTAGATTTAATAATTTTAAAGAATTTCTTGAAAGAGTAAATGAGGTTGATAGGACTGCTTTAAATAAAAAGGCTTTAGAATCTTTGATAAAGGCTGGGGTATTCGATTCTTTGGGACATAATAGGTCAACTCTTATTGCAAGATATGAGAATGCTTTAATATCTGTTCATGAAAATGAAAGGATAAATGTAAAAGGTCAAATCAATTTATTAGATTTTGCAAATCAGAGTAGTACTTATAAAAAAAACCAGGAATCTATCAAAGAAATAAATGAATATTCTCAAAAAGAGAAATTAAAGAATGAAAAGGAGGTCTTAGGTTTTTATATATCAGATCATCCTTTGAATGCAATTAATAAAAAATTAGAAGGTTTTGTTAATTTTAATTGTGGTATAAATGAAGAATTAGATGAAATTAATATTGACAATTATGATAAAAAAGATGTAATATTGCTTGGAATTATTACTAATAAGTCCGAGACAATGACTAAAAAGTCTACCCTAATGGCATTTCTAAATATTGAAGATATGTCAGGAACTATAGAAACAATAATTTTTCCTAATATATACAAAGACTATAGGTCAATGATAAAAGAGGACGGAGTTGTATTAGTTAAGGGAAGGCTTAAATCAACTGATAATGAACTTAAGTTAATAGCATCCTCATTTATAGATGTTGAAGATCCGGATTTTAAAATTTTATATATAAAATTGAAATTTATAAGGTATAATGAGATAAGAAATGATTTGTCAAACTATAGAGGAGATACACCTGTAGTTTTATATTTCTATGATAAAAATAAAATCAGATATATGAAAACAAATCTTTGGATAAATAAAGAATCTGATCTTATTAACTTATTAAAACAAAAATTAGGAAAAGAAAATGTTATATTAAAGTAAGGAGATAAAATGAAGACAATTGGTATACTTACTAGTGGTGGAGATGCTCCAGGTATGAACTCTGCCATAAGAGCGGCGGTTAGGACAGCTCTTAATAATGGAATGAGAATAAAAGGTATCAGAAATGGATATGATGGTCTAATGAAAGGCGACATATACGAAATGAATGTATCATCAGTTGCCGATATAATCCATAAGGGAGGTACCATACTTGGTACAGCAAGAAGCACTGAATTTAAAGAAGCAGAAGGTCAAAAAAGAGGAGCACAAATACTCACAGACTACGGTATAGAAGGACTAATAGTTATAGGTGGAGATGGTTCATATAAGGGAGCTAAAGCACTATCTGATCTAGGTATCAAAACAATAGGAATACCAGGAACAATTGATAATGATATGGGTTATACTGACTTTACTATCGGATTTTTTACAGCAATTGAAACAGTAATAGATGCTATAGGAAAATTACGTGATACTTCATCATCACATGGTAGAGCGGTTGTTATAGAAGTTATGGGACGTCATTGTGGAGATTTAGCTTTATTTTCAGGGCTTGCTGGTGGAGCAGAATCAATAATAGTTCCAGAACATAAATTTTCTATTGATGAAATAGTTGAAAAAGTAAATCATGGTAGAAAAAGAGGTAAACTACACCATCTAATCGTACTTGCAGAAGGAGTAGGTAATCCTTATACAGTAGCAAAAGAAGTAGAAGAGAGAAGTGGAGTTGAAACAAAAGTAACAGTTTTAGGTCACGTTCAAAGAGGTGGTTCACCATCTGCTACAGACAGACTTTTAGGCTCTATTATGGGAGCTAAGGCTGCTGAACTACTAAAAGATGAAAAAACAAATATTGCATTAGGCTATACTAATGGACAAATTACTCAAGTAAGCCTTGATGAAGCTGTCTCAATAAAAGGTGACTTTAATGAAAGTCTATATGAATTAGCCAATAAATTATCAAAATAAGAGGAGGATAGTATATGACACCTGAGATACTAAAAAAAACTAAGATAGTTTGTACTATAGGACCAGCTTCAGAATCACCTGAAGTTTTAGAAAGATTAATTAAAAATGGTATGAATGTTGCAAGGTTAAACTTCTCTCATGGTAGCCATGAGGAACACCTTGAAAAAATAAAAACAATAAAAAGAATTAGAAGAAAACTCAATGTACCTTTAGGAATAATGCTTGATACAAAGGGACCTGAAATAAGAATAGGAAACTTTGATAAAAAGGAATATTTTTTAAAACCAGATGATACCTTTGTTCTAACAACTAGAGATGTAATTGGAAATCAAAATATAGTTTCAGTTTCTTATGAAGGGCTTCCTAGAGATGTAGAAAAAGACTCAATTATTTCTATTGATGATGGTTTAATCCAACTTAAAGTTTTGGAAATAAAAGATGGAACAGACATAGTTTGTACAGTCCAAAATAATGGTGTAATTTCAAATCATAAGGGAGTTAATCTTCCAGGAAGAGTTACCAATTTACCAGCTATCACACCAAAGGATGTTGATGATATCAAATTTGGTATAGAAAATGGAATTGATATGATAGCAGCTTCATTTATAAGAAAAAAAGAAGATATCTTTGATATAAGAAAAGTACTTGAAGATCATGGCGGAGAAGATATCCTAATTATTTCAAAAATTGAATCACAAGAAGGTGTAGATAATGTTGATGAAATAATTGAAAATAGTGATGGAGTAATGGTAGCTAGGGGAGACTTGGGTGTTGAAATTAGAACTGAGTTAATTCCTTTAGTACAAAAAGATATTATTAGAAAATGTAATAAAGCAGCTAAACCAGTTATAACAGCAACTCAAATGCTCGATTCTATGCAAAGAAACCCAAGACCAACAAGAGCTGAAACTACTGATGTTGCTAATGCCATAATAGATGGGACTGACTGTGTAATGCTTTCAGGTGAAACAGCTGCTGGTAAATATCCAGTTGAAGCTGTAAAAACAATGAGAGATATTTGTATTACAACAGAACTATCTGATGACTTTGAAGAAAATATCTATAAGACAAATATTGACTCAGAGATTACAACAACAAACTCAATTTCAAGATCTACATGTACTATAGCAAGTCAATTAAATGCAAAGGCAATAATTACATGTACATCTTCAGGTAATACAGCAAGAGCTGTATCTAAATTTAGACCAAGAACAAATATAGTTGCTTGTACTTTAGATGAAAGAGTTGCGAGAAGACTTTCAATTTCTTGGGGAGTATATCCTGTAGTAGTAGAAGCAGCTAAAGAAACTGATGAACTCATAGAAAGAGCTATAGTAGGTGCTTTGAAAGGAAATTATGTTCAAGAAGGGGACCTTACTGTAGTAACAGCAGGAATTCCTCTAGGAGTATCAGGAACAAGCAATCTGATAAAAGTTCACGTAATTGGAGATATAATTGCAAATGGAACAGGTGTTGGTAATAAATCAGTATCTGCAAAAGTTGTAAAAGGATCTACAAAAGAAGAACTTGAAGGAAAATTTGAAGATGGTGATATAATTGTAGCAGAATATACAGATAAAGATCTTAATGAATTTATGGAAAGATCTTCAGGAGTAATAGCTGAAAATGGAGGACTAACAAGTCATACAGCAGTTGTATCAATTCATTTTGGAATACCAGCAATACTTGGAGTAAAAGGTATCTTCGATGCTGTAGAAGATGGAGAAGTAGTAACTCTAGATCCTGTAGGAGGAATCGTATATAAGGGAGAAGCAAAGGTATTATAATGGTAATTAAAGATATCAAAATAATTGATATCCTGCAAGATGGTAGGGGAGTTGGAAGAACAGACACAAAAATTGCTTTTATAGAAAAGGCGATTTTTGGCGAAACTTGCCATATAAAAGTAAATAATGAAAAAAAGAATTTCTATGAAGCAGAAAAAATTAAAACTTCAAAGAAATCTCCCTACTATAGAAAACCACCATGTCCATATTATAATGAATGTGGTGGTTGTTCTATTATGGATATAAACTATGAGACACAAATTGACTTAAAGAAAAATTTAATAAAAAATGCCATAGAGAAATTAGCCAATATAAGAATTGATAAAATTGAGTTAGAAAAAAGTCCAGAGTTTTTTTATAGAAATAAGATTAGATTGAAAGTGGACAGAAAAGGAAGACTCGCCTATAACAAAAAATATTCAAATGACCTAGTTTTGATAAAAGACTGCCTACTTGCAAGGGACATAATTAGAGATAATTTAGAAGAAATAGAAAAATTAACTATGGACATATCACAAAAATATCCAGAGTCTATAAGTGAGATAAGTATTAGGACAAATAATAAAGAAATAATGCTTAATTTAACTATTAATAATGAAAAAGCTAACTCATACATTAAGAAAAACTATATAAATTCTAACTTTCATATTAACTTAATAACTGATAATAGTTTAGTTAATATATCAGGTAAAGATTATCTATTATATAAGATTGATAAGAATAAATTCAAAATTTCCTTAAATGATTTTTATCAAGTAAATGATTTTATGGTTGATAAATTATATAAAATAGCAAAATCTAATCTAGATAAAGACAAAAAAATTCTAGACCTATTTTGTGGGTCAGCTACAAGCTCTATTGCTATAAATAAAGATCATATAATAGGCGTCGAGATAAATAAAAATGCAATAAAAGATGCAAATGAAAATGCAAAATTAAATGAGCTAAATGATTATAAATTCATAGCTAAAAATGCTAATTTTATAAATCAAAAATTTATAAAAGAAAATAATGTAGAAGCAGTAGTACTAGACCCACCAAGAGCGGGACTTAGTAAAGAAATAATAAAAACAATTTCAAAAACAAATATTGAAAAAGTAGTATATATATCCTGTAATCCTCAAACTTTGGCAAGAGATATAAATAGATTTCAAAATAATGGTTATAAAATGAAAAATATAAGAGCAGTTGATATGTTTCCACAAACTATGCATGTTGAGAGTGTCGTATTGATGACAAGAGTTGCACACACTAAGTAAATAAAGTGTAGAAATAAAAGGCTTATTCAACTGCTATCGTTAAAAGGTATAGGTGGGCTGGAATAAGCCTTGTTTTTTGGACTATAAAATAGGTGTGTGGAAACTTATCGACAGCAAAAGGTCGACAAGACAGAATGGATATTTACAAAAATGCACCCACCTGCACCCACCTTTAAAAGATAATAGTAGGTTGATAATAGACTAAAAATAGGTTAAAATAAGACTAATTAAAGGAGGCGTATTTATGAAGGGGAAATGTATATTTTTAGATACATATGTCTTACAGCAGGATATGCGAATAAGGTTACCTAAAGCAGTTTTATCCAATTTGAATATTCAAAAAGGAAAAACAAAGTTTGATATATATTTAGATTCAGAAAGTGAATGTTTATTGCTAAAAATACATGATGAGGATGGTGAAAATTAGTGGATAAAATTCAAGCGATTTCGTTATTTAGCGGTGCAGGAGGAATGGATGTAGGATTTGAGAATGCAGGAGTGTCTGTGTTACTGGCTAATGAAATTGTAAGTGATGCTAGTGAAACATATCGTGCCAATCATCCACATACAAGGATTATTAACGATGATATTAACAACATAATTAATACTTTAGATAAGTATTATGGGATTGATCTTGTTTTTGGTGGACCACCGTGCCAAGGGTTTTCAGTGGCGGGGAAAATGAATCCTTCTGATGAGAGGAGTAAATTAATTTTTACTTTTTTGGATGCCGTAAATAAAGTACAACCTAAAATGTTTGTAATGGAGAATGTTAAAGCTTTAGGTAAGTTAGACAAATGGAGTTCGGTTAGAACAAAATTTTTAGATAAAGCCAAAGCAATGGGGTATAGATGTGAGCTTTATATTTTAAATGCAATTGAATATGGGGTGCCTCAAAAACGTGAAAGAGTGTTCTTCATAGGAATAAAAGATTGTAAAGATGATAATTTTGAATTTAATATTCGAAATCTTTTACAGAAGCAAAAAAATCAAGCTCCTTTCATAAGGGAAACTCTAAAGGATCTTGGTAAAGCAGGAACTAAGGTTAATCCAAATACTTGTACGGCAAAAATTACTTTTGCTACTAAGCCGATTATGAGAAAATCTCCATATGCAGGTATGTATTTTAATGGTCAGGGAAGACCTATAAATGTTGATGAATATTCGAATACACTCCCTGCCTCAATGGGAGGAAACAAAACCCCTTTTGTAGATGAAGACTATTTATATGGAAACTCGGAAAGTGATTGGGTAGTAAATTATCATAAAGGGCTTATGGAAGGAACTATAGAACCTGAATTTGTGGAAGCTCCCAAAAGATTGAGAAGAATTACGATCAAAGAAGCTGCTAGAATACAAACATTCCCAGATGATTATATTTTTTGTGGAAACAAAGGTAAGATTTATACTCAAATTGGTAATGCGGTTCCTTGTAAATTAGCTGAAGCTGTCGCCAAAGCGATAATGGAGTATTTAAAAAAATATTGCTAGTGTTATAGAGGAGCATAAAAAATGCTCCTCTATTGATATAAAGAGGCTGTAAAAAATTTACTGATGTAATTCTTGCCATTTTATTTTTACAATTTCCGCAGTATTTATATCAGATATATAATTGTTTAAGTCGGAATAGAAATTTTTCCTGGCTAGAGGTGTCATTCGTTGTAAAGTATCTGACATCCACTCAAAAATATTCCAATAATAGTATACTATGTCTTGATAATTATAGTTTCCCATATATAAAGATAGATTACTTTTTGTCATTTCTTTAGGACAATCTTCTTCACGGCAGATCACAATTACCTCATTTACATTATTTCCATTATTATCATTATATATATGGATGCAGTCATATGAATCACGGATTCTAGCTATGTCAAAAGGTTTAACGGTGATTTCATAGACTTTATAAATTATGCCGTCAATAGATTCTTCATTAACATCACCAGGTTTTTTGCTAGTGGTACTTGTAACAGAAGCTCTATCTTCTTCTCCAGTAACTATTACTCCAGTATTCATAGCAAGATGAAAGTTTTTTAGAAGATAAGCTGCTATCTTTTGTGGAGTATTTCCCGAATCAGGGACTTTTGTAGTTAATTCATAACAAAGCTTATATAGAAATAGAGGATCAGAAGAAGGTTCCACATTAACACTAAGGGCTTCTATGCGTTTGGATTCTCCAATTAATTTACGAATCAATGAAACAGAAACATCATCAATTATTGTTTTATCTGATTCGAGTAAATTTACCAAGTTAACAACTTCTTCAGCGACATTAGAAGGTCTGCGCTGAGTAGCCCAAGTCATGTCTAAGCCTACAGTTGCTTTAGCGACATTCAAAGGACCAGACTTTCTATGTGGAATTTCTTTATTGATTAAAAATTCTTTTATAGGTCCTTCATATATTGCTCTGGGATTACAATCATATAAGCCCATAGAGGCTTTGAATGATGAATCTAATTTCATTCCTACAATTACTACGAGTAAAATTTCTCTGAATCCCCATGCACTTGTGGTAAATAGTTTGTTTAATGAATTGCTATATTTCGATTCATCAACTAAATAATCATCATTGATTGCATTTGCATAAATACTATCTAAAATAGATGATACTTTTTTATTTCTTTCATTTGTCGTGCTCATTTTATTTAACTCCTTAACGATTTTTTGTGTATTAGGTTAGTGTTTAATAATTACCTTAAAGTGATGACCTTATTTAATGCAGATGCATAATAGCCATTGATTGGATGTTACTGTTCATCTTCCTCATCTATAAACTTTGTTTCTAAAATATCTTCAATGCCACATTTAAGAACTTTACATATTTTTAGTAAAACATCTGTTGTTAGATTATCTCCACGACCTAGTTTTGCAATTGTGTTAGAACTAACGCCACTTTGTATTCTTAAATCTTCACGTGTCATGTTTTTAGTTAGTAGTATGTGCCATAGTTTTTCGTAAGTTATTTTCATATTGTCTCCCAATCTATTTATGTTCAGCGTTTACAACGTCATTAAGAAAACCATATCTCCCAGAGTTTGGATTTCTTGTAAATTCTATTACATTGATGCCTTTATCAGGACAATGCTCTGGTACGAAAGGTAACTCATCCTTCTGTTCAATCATAATTATTTGTCTATTATGATTCTGTTTGAGAATAAATTCTAGGAAACCTTGCTTAACTGAGTTAATTGCTTCCACGTATTCTGCTTCAGATAATTGAGTTAAGGCAGAGTCAATTGCAAAGAAGTTAGGGGAGTACCCATTTCTTTCTAATATGAAGCTATGCATTGAATAGGATACTAAAGCATTTAGTATTGCACAGTATCCACCACCCATACTAGAAGCTTTGTTTATATTATCAATTTCAATGTCGAATGATTTCATGTTAAGTCTAGCTGAAGAAGCGCCTCCAATTTTTGATTTTTCTAAAGCGTATTTTAATTTTTCTTCAAATGCTTGTATTAACTGAAGGTCGAATTGACTAAATATGTTGTACTTGTTGATTGCTTCATCTTCTTTAGTTTCTTGAATAAATAAATCTGTACCAAATTCAGTTTCAATCTCCTTTAATGAAGCTAATTCAAAATGCATTTGCATTATTTTTAGATGTTTATTTAGTTCTTCATTAAAGGTATCTAATTTCGGTTTTAAAGAAGAGTTAATATAATCATCCAAATCAGCTTTTGATTTTTCTAATTCAATAATTTTCTTTTCAACAATTTCTTTTTTCTTTAAAGCACTGCTCTGTGCATTTTCCAGATTAACAAGGTGCGATTTTAGATTGTTTAATTCTGAAACAGCAGATTCAATGTAATCCTTTTTAGGAGGATTTTTTAATTCATTATTGCAGAAAGGACAGTTTTTATGAGGTATTATGTCTATAGATGCAGTTTGACCATCTATAATAAACTCCAACCTTCGTATATCTGATTTATACTGGTTATTTAATGACTCAAAGTTTCTGAGTAAGGTATTAGTTTCAGAAAGTAATGAGTTATTATTGTACAAGTCATTTAGTAATTCTTTACCTTTATCATTTGCTTCATTTAATTGTTCTTGAAGAATATTTATCTCTGCTTGCAGAGAATCAACTAGTCGTTTTGAATCTTGTACATCATGATTGGGTAGTTTCTTTTCTATAGATTCCTTTTTAGCAATTAGTTGATCCTTTTTGGAACGAATATACATAATTATTGCTTCACGTTTGGCCTTGCTTATAGTAGGGTCTTCTTGTTTTTTTACATCATTGGCATCTAATCCTGTTAATAGAAATAGAAGGGCAGAAGCTGATGGAGTTCTACCTCTTTGATCGGGCATTAAAAGAGCAGAAGTCTCTCTATCAATATCCTTTTGTTTCATAAGGAATAGATGTAATATAGTTCTCCAAGTTAATTTTTGAGTTTTACCTGCTTGAGATGCTAATAATTTATGAGTTGTATCTATACCTATTAAATAAAGTAAAATATCACTAATGTTTTTCTTTGCTTTGTGGTCAGCGCTATAAAATCCACAATCAATATTTGATATACCACTGATAACTTCAATTTTGGTAGAACCAATTTCTCTTTTAAGTGTTAGACTACCATTATCCGAATCCAGTAACAATTCAATATGAGTATATCCGTTATTGTTATCTACAATTTTTGATGGTTTATCTGACTTAGGTGTAAATCCAAAAACATAATCAATACAGTCCATGATTAAACTTTTACCTGTATTAGATGGGCCTATGATTAAATTAACTCTGTCTGAAAAATCAATAGTAGAAGGAGAATGGCCTCCTCCAGATACTGTTAATCGTTTTATTATGAATCCATTCATGTTAATCCTCCAATGAATCAATAGAGTTATAAAGAATAGTAGAATGTAGTTCTATAAAATTCAGATTAGGATACTCACTCATTATAGATTTTATTGCATTTCTATATTCATTACTGTATCTATCGTTGATGGCATCTGCTATTCTTTTCCCTTGGGGTGAGATGGAATAGCTGTATCCGTTATTATTAGAAATAAAATCTACGGATGATTCTAAAACTAATGTTTTTAATGCTAGAGAAATGGACCTTGATTTTGCAGAAAACTCGCTATGTCTAAATATTCCATACCCATGTAAATTTTCATCAGAAATTCCATAATCATTACCATATATGGCAATGAAATCAATAGATGTAATTTGTGATTCATTCAATGGAATATCATTGAGTACATCCAGTAATAACAGTATACGAAGAGAAGATTCAAAAACAGATCCAAATAGTTCTTTTTTAGCCATTTTATTTCACCCACCTAAGCTTGCCGTCATTTACTAAATGATGACAAACGCCTTTCTGTATTTTATTACTTATCCAATAAGGTGACTGGCTTAGTAAATAATTTCTATATTGTAGAGTTGAGGCTTGCTCCATGACAGATAGCATTTTTTCATATCCGTTAGCGTACTTTTTCCTATTTGTATCTTTAACTCCATCAAGCGTTTCTTCCTTTAGAACGTCAAATTGATTGGACAGATTATCAGCATCCAATTCTAATAAACTGCGTTCAATAGAAACTGCGGCATAGAAATCAATCCTGCGATCATTTAAATCGTCTTCGTAGTCAGGATAATGCGGAAGATCCTTATTAGAAAAATTTTTAACTGCTTCTGCATCACCATATGCTGCATAAAGTTCCTGAATATATGGTGATTCGATGGGAGAAGCAATATCTGGTACTTGAACAAATATTGGGCGGGGTAAAGAGGCAACTTTTGTATTAATATCCTTTATTAAATTAAGACTTTCTTCGAAGGGGGAGGAGGTCTTTTTTTTCGCTTTGGATTTCTTAGCAATAGACAGAAAAATCGATGCTAAAAGCTCATAACATTCGATGTCGGGAGCAGAACCAGTTAAACCGTTATTTTGTAACCATTCACATATGTCTGTATAAGAATCAGATTTTTCAATGCATTCATGAACCCACTGAATATATTTGTCTATATCTTTATTTTCAAAGAGAAACAAGGCATCCTTTTTACTGATAGAGTTTCCATTTATATATCTTGCCTGAGTATCAGGCATATTGTCTAAAATTTTACAATTATCCATAACAGAGTCTTTTATAAAATTTCCAATCATGTCTACAAAAAAATCTGCATCGTTTTTTCCGAAGGAAAAATATGGTTTTAGTCCTTGTGCATAATCTTTGAATTCCACGAAATAACCTCCTTTCATTATTTCTTCCGCAAGCTTCCGAATGCTTCCGTAAGTTCCTGAATTCAAATAGGTCGAATTGGTAGGATATAGGTATAGAAATTCTAATATTTTCTATTAAAAATATTATATCAGAATTCTTGGCAATAAACAAGAAACTCTGTGCAAAGAGGGAGGTGACATAAATGGTAAAGAATTCAAAACAGACTTCTAAACGAGTTGCTTCTAAAGCAAGTTCAATTCTTAGAGATGGTCGTTATGGAAGTAAAGCAAAGTCTGTAGCTGGTAGTGCACTAGCACAAACCAAAAAAGGCAGGTAGGTGCCAAAAAGTACTAGTAACTCTTTTATAAATAGTACTTTGCAAATTAGGGGGGTTTTAGAAAACTCACTTACTAAGCAGTGACTGATTAATAATCGGCCTGCACAACTAAATTATCACAGAGCCTGATTAGCTATAGGGCGATGGGATACATCATACGGCACTCACGGATTTATTCGTGGGGTGCTATGTGAGGTACCTCTATTTTTCTATGGCTATTTTTAGGCAAGGAGTCGGTGCTTCATATAGCATCGGCTCTTTTTGTATCCCTTCGTCCTACTGCAATCAGCAGAAAGGCAGGGATTTCAAATGAAAATTCGTAAAACAAGACAAGATGAGCGTGGAGTATATAAATACTCATATCAAGTAAGAGCAGAGAGTGGTGAGTATGTAACAGAAACGGTAGTACTTAGACCGGGAGAAAATGGTGTAACTGAGATGGACATTAAAAGACTCCATGCACTGGATGATAGTGAGGTTTATTACAATTGTAAGAATCTTAGACCGGAAAGAAGTGATGAAGAAAAAGAAAGAATTAAGGCGTTCAAAAAAGAGTATGTTCAAAAATTCAAACTTCAACATGGTTATGAACCAAATAAGGACGCTATCAAAGATGCTGTCAGCGAGGCTTTTCCATCAAACTACAATCTATCTTTAGATTTTGCTTTTGAAAATGAGATTGATGAAGACAAGTCCAGCGTTATTGCAGCAACAGCAGTTCCATTTGATGACAAGTTTGAATGGTCAGAGGAGATGGAAGATATAAGGGAACTTCTATCAGATAAACAGCGGGAGGTTCTTGATCTTAAGTTTATTGACGGATACACACAAAAGGAAATTGCAGATATGCTTGGCGTAACCAAGATGGCAATAACAAAGAGACTGGCATCTGCGTATGATGTAATCAGAAAAAACATGAAAAGATAAAAAATTTTTAGGCAGGGTTTACTACCTTGCCTTTTTCTTTGCCTGTGATTTGTAAGGGAGCATACGAGCCCTACAGAAAGGAGGCAAAGCTATGAAACACAAAGTCGTAATTAATGTAACAAATGAAGATGGAAAAAAGACACCTGTGCTTAAAGGTGCAATCAGAAAACTTCCATCAAAAATTATTAAGTGGCTGTTTGGAGATTATACACAGGTCTATCTTCTTAAGCCCGGAGAAACCGTTGAATCTGTAGATGTCAAAGAAGTATTAAAAGGAGAAATGTAATCATGAAAAAAGAAGTAATTAAAAACATCATCACAGACTTAGAATCGCTCGTGAAAAATCTAAAGGATCTGATAAAAGATGAAAAGGAAGAAAAAGTACCGAAGTCAAAAGAGGTAAAACTGGAAGACCTAAGGGCTGTACTTGCTACCTTAAGTCAGCATGGGAAGACTGCAGAGGTTAAAGAGCTGATTGTAAAGTTTGGCGGAACGAAGTTATCTGATGTACCAAAGGAAAACTACAGTCAGCTATTAAAAGAAGCGGAGGAAATCAAAATTGACTAGACAGAAGGTGAATTGTACCAAAGGTGCAAGAGAGGCTGGCCTGGGCCACGCGATTTTATCTCCATCAAGTTCCCATAGGTGGCTTAACTGTACACCAAGTGCTGTGCTTGAACTAGAGTTTGAAAATACCAGTTCATCTGCAGCCGAGGAAGGAACGGCAGCACACGCCTTTTGTGAGCATAAGCTGAAAAAGGCATTGAAGATGCGAAGTAAAAGACCTGTATCTGATTATGATTCCGATGAAATGCAGGAATGTACTGATGCCTATGTGGATTTTGTTTTGGAGCAATATGAATTAGCCAAGCAGAAATGTAAGGATCCGGCTATTTTGATTGAACAGAAAGTGGATTTTTCAGAGTATGTCCCAGATGGATTCGGAACGGCAGACTGCTTGATCGTTTCAGATGATACGCTTTCCATAATTGACTTTAAGTATGGACAGGGAGTTCTTGTGGATGCCTATGAGAATTCACAGATGAAATGTTATGCACTTGGAGCACTGGCAATTTATGAAAGCCTATATGACATAAAGGAAGTCAGTATGTCAATCTTTCAGCCTAGAAGAGAAAATGTGTCTACTTGGATAATTGCTACAGAAGAACTAAAGAAGTGGGCAGAGGAAGTCCTAAAACCTAGGGCAGAGCTTGCTATTAAAGGCGAGGGAGAATATTGCTCAGGTGATTGGTGCAAATTCTGTAAGGCTGCAGTTAGGTGTAGAGCAAGAGCTGAAGAAAAGCTAAAACTTGCAAAGGATGAGTTTAAATTGCCACCACTATTAACAGATGCTGAAGTAGAAGAAATCCTAGTGGTTATTCCGGATTTGACTTCATGGGCAAATAGCATCTTAGCATACGCTACAGATATGGCAGTTAATCACGGTAAAGAGTGGGATGGTTTTAAGGTTGTAGAGGGTAGGTCTGTAAGAAAGTATAAGGATGAGGAGTCTGTAATCGAAAAAGCAAAAGAAAACGGATATACCGATATCTTTAAAACCAGTCTTATTACTCTTACCGAAATGCAAAAACTAATGGGAAAGAAGAAATTTGAGGAAATTCTAGGGGACCTCATTATCAAACCACCTGGAAAACTGACACTTGTACCAAACTCAGATAAGCGTCAGAAAGTAAATGTAACAAATGCTAAAAACGAATTTAATGAAATAACGGAGGAAAATTAAAATGGCAAATATTAGTAGAACAAAGGTAATCACAGGAAAAGACACAAGACTTTCATATTTTAACGGCTGGGAGCCAAAATCAATCAATGGAGGACCTGAGAAGTATAGTGTATCTCTTCTTATTCCAAAAGATGATAAAGAAACAATTACGGCAATTGAAAAGGCGATTGATGCTGCAATCGAAGAAGGAATTGGTAAGTTTGGTGGAAAGAAACCAAACAAGGCTGCTATTAAATTACCTCTTCGTGATGGAGATATTGAGCGTGATGATGAGGCCTATAAGGGTCATTATTTCATCAACGCAAATAGCGTGACAGCACCTCAAATTGTAGATAAAGCTGTAAAACCTATCCTTGATAGAAGTGAAGTATATTCAGGTTGTTATGCTCGTGTATCCATTAGCTTTTATGCTTTTAACTCAAATGGAAATAAGGGAATTGCCTGCGGTCTTGGAAATATTCAAAAGATTAGAGATGGTGAGCCACTTGGTGGAAGAAGTAATGCTGCTGATGATTTTACAAGCCTAGAAGATGATGACTTCTTGGCATAGGAGGTCATTATGACATTAATTGATTGGTTTATCGCTATTTTCATCGGTACATGGCTTTTGGATTTTGTCGTAAAAACTATGGTTAGCCTATATTTAGATATCAGAGAAAAGATAAATAGAAAGTAGTAAGGTGGGTGGCACTAATCTGCCACCCTTATTTTTATTGGAGGTGATGAAGATGGATAACATCTCTATAGATATTGAAACCTATAGCAGCGTAGACCTTAAAAAGTGTGGTGTATATAAATATGCCGAATCCGATGATTTTGAAATACTCTTATTTGCTTACAGTGTTGATGGTAGTGATGTTAAAGTTGTAGATTTAGCAAAAGGAGAGGAAATCCCTGCTGAAATATTGGACGCACTCACTGATGAGAAAATAAGTAAATGGGCATTTAATGCACAATTTGAGAGAGTTTGTTTATCAAGGTATTTAAGGGATAAAGGTATTAGTCTAGCTCCTTTTTATGATAATCATGAACTTAGTACATCAAAGGCTATGTTTTTAAATCCGACATCTTGGAAATGCACCATGATTTGGTCAGCAATACTAGGACTTCCCTTATCCCTTGAAGGAGTGGGTGCTGTGCTAGGACTTGATAAGCAGAAACTAAGCGAAGGGAAAAACCTAATAAAGTATTTTTGTGTACCCTGCACACCAACAAAGGTTAATTGTGGCAGAATTAGAAATAGGCATTTTCATGATGAAGAAAAATGGGAACGATTCAAATCATATAACAAGCGTGATGTGGAAGTAGAAATAGGTATTCAAACAAAACTATCAAAGTTTCCTGTTTCAGAAGATACATGGGATGAGTTTTATTTAGACCAGGAAATCAATGATAGAGGCATTGCTATTGATCTTGTACTTGTTGAATCAGCGATAGAAATCGATAGTAATGTTAGAGAAAACATTATGAAAAAACTTGTAGATATTACAGGTCTTGAAAATCCTAACTCAGTTCTTCAGATGAGAACTTGGCTATCAGAACATGGACTTGAAATGGAGTCTTTAGGCAAAAAGGAAGTAGCAAAAGAAATAAAGACTGCATCAAAAGAATTAGTAGAAGTCCTTACTTTAAGACAACAGTTATCAAAGTCTTCTGTTAAGAAGTATACAGCAATGAAAAATGCTGCCTGTACAGACAATAGGGAAAGAGGCATGTTTCGTTATTATGGTGCAAATAGAACTGGAAGATTTGCAGGAAGACTTGTTCAGTTACAAAACCTACCACAAAACCATCTGCCAGATTTAGCTGATGCTAGATCACTTGTAAAATCAGGAAATGTAGATGCACTTGAAATTTTATATGAAGATATCCCAGATACCTTATCTCAACTGATTAGAACAGCCTTTGTATCACAGAACAATAACAAATTTATTGTAGCTGACTTTTCAGCCATTGAAGCGAGAGTCCTTGCATGGCTTGCAGGAGAAAAATGGAGAATGAAGGTCTTTGAAGAAGGTAAAGATATCTACTGTTCATCGGCTAGTCAGATGTTTGGCGTTCCGGTTGAAAAGCATGGGGTAAATAGCCACCTTAGACAAAAAGGAAAAATCGCAGAACTTGCACTTGGATATGGTGGTTCGGTAGGTGCCTTAAAAGCTATGGGAGCACTTGATATGGGACTTACAGAAGATGAACTTCAGCCACTTGTAGATGCATGGAGAAATTCAAATCCTATGATTACAAGTCTTTGGTGGGATGTGGATAGAGCAGTCAAAATCTGTATTAAGCAAAGAATAGAAACGGAAACTCATGGCATAAAGTTTTCATGGAAAAGTGGATTCCTTTTTATTGAACTTCCTTCAGGAAGAAAACTTGCCTATGTAAAACCTAGAATTGGTGAGAATAGATTCGGTGGAGAGTCAGTTACTTATGAAGGAGTCGGGAATGCAAAAAAGTGGGAAAGGCTGGAAAGTTATGGTCCTAAATTTGTAGAAAACATTATTCAGGGAACTGCAAGAGATATTTTGCTCTTTGCTATGAAGACATTAAGAAACTGCCAGATAGTAGCACATATCCATGATGAAATAATAATAGAGGCAGATAAAAGAATGAGCCTTGATGCAATTTGTGAGCAAATGGGAAGAACGCCACCTTGGGCGAAGGGGTTACTTCTTCGTGCAGATGGTTATGAATGCGAATTTTATAAAAAAGATTAGAAAAATTTTGAGCGGGGTTTACTATCCGCTCTTTTTCTTTGCCTGTGATTTAGAAGGTAATAGTGCCTTCAAAAAAATTATAGGAGGTCAAATAGATGACTATTGAAGAAAAAATCACCTACTTGGAAACAATGGATAAGGTCAGAGACCAACAAATCAAAGAACTTCAAGTGGCAGTAGAAGAACTAAGCAGATGTGTTATGGGAGGTGTTAATCATGAAAGCAATGATTCCAATGAATGATTATGGCATTATGGCTGACAAACATAACACCGCCAGAGTAGACAGCAGATTTGTTGCACAGTTCTTTGAGAAGAATCATAAAGAAGTGCTAAGGGATATCAGAAAAGTAGTATCAACTGACTCTGGTTTAAGTGAAGAATTCACTGAGCTCAATTTTGCGCTCAGTGAATATAGAGATACTACTGGAAGAAAACTACCATGCTATCTGTTAACAAGAGACGGTTTTACCATTTTGGCAATGGGCTATACCGGACCAAAGGCTATGAAGTTTAAAGAACTATATATCAAAAAGTTTAATGAGATGGAAGATTTCATAACAACGCTTATTTCAGCAAGAGAGATGTTTCCTATCTTAACTGAAAATATTACTTTAATTCATGACCATCCAAAGGCTTACCACTACAGTAACGAATGCGACATGATAAATCGACTTGTTCTTGGGATGTCAGCAAAACAGTTCAGGGAATTGTATGGGCTAGATAAAGGACAAAGTATTCGTCCTTATCTAAACTCTAGTCAAATGTATCTAATAGATAGATTGCAAAAAATTGATGCAGGGTTACTTATTTCAACACCGGACTATCAATCAAGAAAAAGACAACTCGAATGGTATTTAGGAAAGATTGGAAGGGAGGCAGATTATGAGTAAGACATACAAGAAGCACCTTGAAAATCCAAACTTCAGACCACTTGCATATATCTGCTCTCCATATAGTGGTGATAAAGAGTTAAACATTAAGAAAGCCATTCACTATGCGGAACTTGCCTATAAGAATGGTGCAATTCCTGTAACTCCACATCTCTTGTTCCCTTTTATGGATGATAGAGATTTAGAACAAAGAAAGGATGCACTTTTCATGGACATCATACTTCTTGGTAAATGCCAGGAAGTGTGGGTCTTTGGTAGTGAAATTACCGAAGGCATGAAGAGAGAAATTGAAATTGCTGAAAAAAGAAAACAGGTTATTAAGTATTTTACAAGTGAGGGTTTGGAGGTTAAGACAAATGCTAAATTTTGAAATTCATACTGCTACTTGTATTGGAAATAGTAGCAATTGTATATATCCAAATGAGGTCTTGGTATCTGATAGGGATAGCTTTATAAAAGCTATCTCTTTTGACCATGTTTGCGGAAGTTTTAATGGTAGTTACAGAAGTAAAGATAACTTCATAAAGTCAGACTGTATACCGATGGATTGTGATAATGACCATTCTGATGACCCAGATGATTGGGT
>NZ_JAXDSU010000103.1:0-2067 GCF_034090325.1 Anaerococcus porci | reverse complement strand
ATAAGCCTGTGATTTCTTCTTGTTCTCTCTTTTTTATTTGACAACTTGACTAATATTTTTTCTTTATTCTTAAGTTGTCGTAACTGAATTTCGTAACTTTCTTTTTCTTCTTCAAGCTCTGCAATTTCTATTTGTACTTCTTGCAATGTTTTTTCTTTCTTCATTTTGGGAACTCCTTTCGAATTTTAAGCATAAGAAAAAGAGATAACTTTTTGCTATCTCTAAAATACTATTTGATTTTACAAATTGTTATTGTATTATTTTTAATTTAAGAATTACTTCTGCCCCATTATCTGCATTAGAAATAATTAATTTTCCTGAGTGTAACTCTGCTACACGTTTTACAAAAGCTAGCCCAATTCCATAATGTACACCATCACTACTTCTCTCTTTATTTTGTCTATAAAAAAGTTCTCCAAATTTATCAAGTGATTCTTCAGTAAAACGAGAGCCTTTATTCCATACAGAAATATTCAAAGTTTCTTCTTCATAGAATATACGTAAAGTGATTTCCTTATCCTCAGATTCACTATATTCAATAGCATTAGCGACTATATTTGAAACTGCTCTAAGCACATAATTTAGGTTTAATACTACAGTCATATCTTCGATAATATCGTTATGAATATTTAATATTGACTTATCTTTTAAAATATATGTGGCATCTTGCTCAATCGCTTCGGCAATTTCTAAAATAGAATATTTTTTCCACTCTTTTTTATCATCATAGAAGGTTTTTGAGTAATTAATCAATACATTAAAATAATCCCTTATTTTTTTACTTGCAATCAAAATATCATTTAAACAAGCTCTTTGTTCTTCATTTAATTCTGAATATAAGAGCAAATCAGAGTTCCCTTGTATTACCGTTAATGGTGTCTTCAAGTCGTGAGATGCAGCAGAAACTTTAAAAATTAAATCTTCTTTTTGCTTTTTCTCACTTTTTATCATTTCCTTAATTTTTAATTGCATCTGACTTATGCGGTCATTTGTTTCAGCAAATTCTTTCAAGGTTAATCTTTCATTATTTTTTTGTTGTTCAATCAGCATACTTTCATGGTAAACTACATCCATTTCTTTCTTAACTATTCTAAGCATTCTATTTATATTAAAGCTTACAATAATAATAAAAGCCAAACATATATACATCCATGAAAAAGCATTAAAAAAGATAGACGAAATATTTGTCTTTTCTAATCCTGATATATTTACTGATATGGATAAAATCGGAAAGAGATATAAAAGCAAGATTGCCGATAAAAACTCTAATCCGATTTTAATACAAGTATTACGAACTAATCTGCTGAAACTGATTGTATGTTCCATCTATATCCACCCCCTCTCATTGTCTCAAATGGATTGATCCCATATGCTTTAAATTTATTTCTTATTTGATAAATGTATTCAGAAATAGAACGAAATTGCGTATCTGAACTGCCAGGATAGACTCGATTATAAATTTCTTCAATAGAGAACACTTTGTTTGAATGACTAGCCAACGTACTTACAATTAAAAACTCTCTTTTAGTAAGCTTCACCTTTTTCTTTTCAATAAATACACTTTGAAGATCTATATCTACCTTAACCTTATCAAAATCAAAAATATTTTTCTTATCTTTGTTTCTGTCCTCTCTTCGCAAATGCATCTTAACTCTTGCCAAAAATTCTTTAACTGTAAATGGCTTTGTAATATAATCATCTGCTCCAACTTCTATTCCATCAACTAAGTCTTCTTCCATATCTTTTGCAGTAATAAAAATAATTGGAACATTGATTTCACTTCTAATTTGTCTACAAATATCTAATCCATTTAACGGCATCATAATATCTAAAAGAATTAAATCAAATCCTATAAAATCACACAAATTTATTTCATTAATACTACTTCTAGTAGTAACTTCATACTCTGACAAATTCAGAATATTTTTTCGTAAATTGCAATAACAAGTTGGACACCCTCCGCTAGGCAGTAGCCTGGTAGATTCGGTCGATTTCCTCCTCGAAGATTTCATCCGGGGTTCTGTAACCCAGGACTTTCCGTGGGAGGCAGTTACACCAGGTCTCCAC
>NZ_JAXDSU010000087.1:0-4545 GCF_034090325.1 Anaerococcus porci | reverse complement strand
AAACTATGATCCTGAAAATCTCCACACATATTTTGATAGTGAAACCAAGAGATTTTATTAGTTTTATAACACAAAAATAGAATTTTTATTAATTTATAAAAAGCGAGATTAAAAACTCGCTTTTTACTATGATATAAAGTCCTTACTTAAACAAAATCGCTTGATAAGGCCTTAAAATCTTATCAAAATCATCATAATTATTTAAAATAAGCTCCTTATTTTCTATAATTTTTATTATATGATCTGATAACTTATAATTTTCATCTGTAAAGCTTAAAAGAGTAATCAAAGACTCATCTTTGTATATTCTTTCAAATATATATACTTTATTATCAAAATAGATTTTCTTATATGAACCTTCGCTTATTGACTTATTTTCTTTTCTTAAGTCTATTAATTTTTTATAGAAGTAAAATATTGAATTTTTATCCTCTAGTCTGTCCTTATAATTAATATCCTTATCTTTTGATAAAGCAATCCAAGCTTCTCCATCTGTGAAATCACCTTTTTCGCTATTATCCCATCTTAGAGGGATTCTTGCATTGTCTCTTGATTTTTGGGCTAAAATTGCTAGGGCTTCTTCTTCACTAACTCCACTATTTCTTAAAATATCAAAATAATTTATAGACTCATAATCCCTATACTCATCTATTGATGTAAAGTTTGCATTCTGCATACCTATTTCCTCTCCTTGGTAGATATAAGGACTTCCACGCATTGTATGAGTAAGAACTGCTAAGGCTCTTTCTAGGTAGTAGTCAAAGCTCTTATCTTTTCTAAATCTTGAAATAGCTCTTGGTTGGTCGTGATTATTTAAAAACCAAGCTGACCAACCACCAAGTTTTTCCACTTTTTTTTGCCAACTATCTAAAAGGTTAAAAAACTTCTTCCAGTCCATCTCACCCAAGGTCCACTTATCTCCATTTACATAGTCAACCTTAAGATGGTGGAAGTTAAAGGCCATACTAAGTGGACCATCTTCTTCATTAGTATATTTGGCTGAATTTTCTATTGATGTTGATGAAAGCTCTCCTACAGTTACCATATCCTCAATTTCTGCTTTTTTAAAAAGTTCTCTTAAATATTTATTGACATTAGGACCGTCTGTATAAAATCTTCTTCCGTCGCCTTCATTATCATCTTCAAAAACATCTGGTTTATCTATAACATTAATGACATCAAACCTAAAGCCCCCTACTCCTTTATCTTTCCAAAATTTCAAAACATCTACAAGCTCATTTCTCACTTCTTCATTTCTCCAATTAAGGTCAGCTTGATTTTCATGATAAAGGTGTAAATAATACTTGTCCAAGTCGTCTATATATTTCCAAGCACTTCCCCCAAATTTAGAATCCCAATTTGTAGGGACATCTCCTTTATTTTCTTTAAAAATGTAATACTTTTGGTATCTTTCATCTCCTTTTAAGGCCTTTTGAAACCATTTGTGGTGGATTGATGTGTGATTAAATACCATATCCAACATTAATTTAATATTTCTCTTACTAGCCTCAGCAACCAATCTTTCAAAAGTGTTAAAGTCTCCATATCTCTCATCTATAGACTTATAGTCATCTACATCATAACCATTATCATATTGATGAGACTTGTAGAAAGGAGATATCCACAAATAGTCTATCCCCAATCTTTCAAGGTAATCAAGTCTTTCAATTATTCCTTCCAAATCTCCAAATCCATCACCATTCGAATCATTAAATGACTTAGGATATATTTGATAGAATACCTTGTCCTTAAAATTAGATTTCATTTAATTTTCCTTCTTTTTGAATTTGTCTTTTTCCAAATATTATTGTTAATATAAAAGGTACAGCTATCGCTATTATCATAGCTATGAAAAAAGTCGGCCACTTATTAAGTGGAAATGATAAAATCCCAGGAATTCCACCTACTCCTATTGAAAGTGATGCAGTATCAGTCATAACTGAGAATAATCCTGCAAGTGATGATCCAATCATAGCAGCCAGAAATGGAAATCTATATTTAATATTTACACCAAACATGGCTGGCTCTGTAACTCCTAAATAACATGAAATAGCAGATGGAACTGCAATTTCCTTAAGTTTTTCATTTTTCTTATCAAGGTATATCACACCAAGAACAGCTGAACCTTGGGCTATATTTGATAGGGCTATCATTGGCCATAAAAGTGTAGAACCAAATTTACCTATAAGTTCAAGGTCAACCGCATTTGTCATATGGTGAAGTCCTGTAATAACCAAAGGTGAATAGAAAAATCCGAATATAGCGGCAAATACAAAGCTAAAGCTTGAAGTAAGCCCACTATATACAATACTTGATATGGCTGAACCTATTCTCCAACCAATAGGGCCTATGATAGTATGAGCTATTATAATTGAAATTAAAAGTGCAAAAAATGGTACAAAAATCATTTGAACTACTTCTGGAATAATTTTTCTGAAAAATCTTTCAAGATATACTAGGGTAAAGCCTGCAAGCATAGCCGGAATTACTTGAGCTTGGTATCCTATCATATTTATCTTGAAAAATCCAAAGTCCCAGAAAGGAATCTTTCCGGCTGCAGCCGCATCTGCAACTCCATAAGCATTTAATAACTGCGGAGAAACTAAAGTTATACCTAAAACAATACCAAGAATTGGTGTTGCTCCCATTTTCCTTGCTACAGACCAAGTTATGGCTACTGGTAAGAAGTGGAAAATAGCCTCACCTGGAAGCCATAAGAAAGAATTGACTCCTGACCAAAATTGCGAAATCTCTACTATGGTTTTTACTCCATGCCTAAAGGAAAATCCACCATCTTCTGTGATGAGAGGTACTGCTCCAAGAATATTCCTAAAACCTAATATCAATCCTCCGACAACAATTGCAGGAATAATAGGCGCAAATATTTCTGCAAGGTTTGACATAAGTCTTTGAATAGGATTTTGCTTGTCTTTAGCATCTTTCTTTACATCTTCTTTGCTTGTTCCCTCCATACCTGAAATATCAATAAATTCATTATAAAATTCGGTAACTTTATTACCTATAACCACTTGAAACTGTCCAGCTTGGGTAAAAGACCCTTTAACAGAATCAAGGCTTTCAATCTTACTTATATCGGCTTTTCCCTCATCATACAAGACAAAACGCATCCTAGTTACACAATGAGTAAGAGCCTTTATATTATCTCTGCCACCTACATATTCTAATAAGTTTTTGGCATCTTCTCTAAAATTTGTCACATCTACCTCCTCATAATATTTTTAATAAGTTCTATTATTTTAATACCCAAAAGATAAAAACTCAAAACCAATTAAAGTTTTGGGGTTAATTAAAATATTTTATATTTTTTTAGCAATTAATTTGAATTTATTCAAAGTTCAATCACTGCCTTAGTATATATTATATCTAATAATGCTAGTTATGGTATTATTACAGCGTATAATACTCTATCTTTAAAAAAGTTGATAAATTTTTCTATATCATAAATAATTATAACTCGGTCTATTCATCTTATTCTATAAAATTTACTATAAATTAAATATTTAGAGAATTAAAGATTAGTGTTAGTCCTTTTTAAACAAATTGTAATATTAATCATAAAAAGTAATATTGCGAGAACTACAATGATTACTTGTTCAAATTTTTCAAACTATATTTATATTAGACTAATCAATAATAGTTGCAATTGTAGTGCTTTTTAGTTTCAACATTATTAATTACAAAAACTATTTATTAAGAAAAATAATTTTATAAAGCCAAGTTTAGTATTAGTAGATGAAAATTTAAAGCTCATAAATTTCAAAAAGTCCGAATTTATATTGTGGAAGATTTACTAGGAAAAATTCTTAAAAGTACTGAAATAAAATAAGATAGCTTATTAATACTGAAATTAAGCTATCTTATAAAAATTGGTGGAGAATAGGGGACTTGAACCCCTGACCTCATGGCTGCCAGCCATGCGCTCTCCCAGCTGAGCTAATTCCCCATGAATTTAATAAATATAATATATCATATTGAACTTAAAAAGTCTATATAAAAATACCTAATAAATAAGATAATTCTACTAATTTAAATAATCCTATTTTAATAAATATTCAATTTAAACATTTATCCATCAGATTTTTTTCAAGTTCTCGATTTTTGTCTTTAAATCCTCATTTAAGATCTTATAGACCCTTAAGCTATCCATATCCAATAAAGCTTTACTTTCCTTAATATTCTTATTTCCAGTATTTACTAATCCTAAGTCAATAGCCTTATTAAGATTAATATTTCAATATTTTCTTTAGCCTTTGCTTTTGGATAGCCATAGTGTATATATTTTCCCACTTTGAGGCAAACTGGCTTATTTAAAACTCAAATGATTCAAGCTATATATTATAAAATTATTCTTTAAAATAGTAAAATAATTCACATCACAAGATATAATACTAAAACCTAATTAAAAGTGTATAATAAGAATATGAAAAAGATAATAGATGAAAAAACAAAAAAAGAAATTTATGAGCTTGAAAAAGCCAGAAAAAATACAAACAATAAAAAAGAAGAAGTTAGACTAAAAGCAAT
>NZ_JAXDSU010000037.1:0-38737 GCF_034090325.1 Anaerococcus porci | reverse complement strand
CAGGTAAAAAAACTATAAAATCAGCTGCAAATTTTCATGAAAATTTGACAGTTTATTAAGTTCGTATAAAATTAAGATAAGCTCCATTCCTATAGGAATGGACAGATATTGATACATAAAAAATTGTATCAACCTTTACCCTTTTTTGAAGTGTACCCTCTTTACTGGACAAACCAGTAAGGAGGGTACATATCATTTCAGTAGTCAGGTTGATACACAAAACTATTTGCAGACCCGATTTTGGAAAGATTAATTCATCCTACAATAGTCCCTTTTGTTTTTATAATTCTATTTTACTAATAAAACCAAATCTTATGATTAACTTTCGTCTTCTTCATATTTTAATATCTCGCCTACAAGATAAAGGGATCCGCACCATAGAACTAAGTCATTTTTTCTAGCAATTTTTTTAGAATAATCATAAGCCTTTTTTCTATCTTCTATAGGTTTTATATCATTAAATTTTTTCCTAACTTCATTTTCTAGATCTTCTATAGAAAATGCCCTAGGATTATCTATTTTAGTTATAATAATTTTTGAAGCTAATTTACTTAATTTATCAATAATATATGAATAGTCTTTATCTTTTAAAACGGAGAATCCAATTATTAATCTTTCATATTTAAAGAGCTTTAAAGATTTTATCAAGTAATCTATTGATTCTTTATTGTGACTTCCATCTATGAGAACTCTTGGATTTTTACAAATCATTTCTAATCGTCCAGGGTTTGCACTTAAATATATTCCTTTTTTAATAAGTTCATTATCTAAGCTAAAATCTTCTTTAAAATAATCTAATAAATTAATAGCATTCGTTGCATTATATACTTGATGTTCGCCTATTAGTTTAGTTTTAATATTTTTATACTCTCTGTAGTCAAATAAATTATAGCTATTATTCATATCCTTTATTTTTATATCATCAAAATTAAAAGTAATTATCTGTGAATTTTTTTCCAAAACCTTATCCCTTATAACTTCAAAAGCTCTCCTTTTTTGTGGATATAAAAATAATGGAGTTTTTTCTTTTATAATTCCTGCTTTATTTATTGATATCTCTTCTATTGTGTTTCCTAAAATATTAGTATGATCCATTGATATAGTTGTAATAAGGCTAGCAATAGGTTTTTTTACAACATTTGTAGAATCTAATAATCCACCCAAGCCTGCTTCAACTACAGCCACATCAACTTTTTTATCATAAAAATACTTATACATTATAGCAGTTAATGTTTCAAAGTATGTATTTTTATATCCTTTTACATCAAGGTTTTCACATATTGGTTTAACCATATCTATATATTTAAAAAAATCATCATCACTAATAGCTTTACCATTAATTGTGATTTCTTCATTTATTTCTTTCATATAAGGAGATGTAAATAATCCACACTTTACTTTCAATGAAAGGGTGCTAGCAATAAAGTTTGCAGTCGAACCTTTCCCATTTGTTCCTGCTATATGAATTACTTTTATTTTATCTTGAGGATCCCCTAGTTTTTTTAATAATTCTTTTATAGCATCTAGGTTTCTTTTTTTACCAGCTGAATTTCCCCTATTATATATCCAATCTAAATAATAATCTTTATCCTTTTTCACTTTTTATCCCTCTCTAATCTGATATAAGTATTATATAATAAAGAAAAAAAATTTTAAATGCTATCATTTTGGGTAATTATTTAAAGTAAGTAACTTAATGGAAAGGAAAAGACCAAATGAAAAAAGTTGGAGTTTTAATAGAAAATTATTTTGATGAAAAGGAATTAATATATCCTTATTTTAGATTACAAGAAGACTTTAAGGTAGACTTAATAGGAACTGAAAAGAATGTTGAGTATACTGGTAAATCAGGAAGTTTTAAAATGAAATCAAACATTAGCTCAAAAGAAGCTAATCCTGATGATTATGAAGCTATATATATACCAGGTGGTTTTTCACCAGATGGTATGAGAGGATGTGAAGATACTATTGAATTTATAAATAAAATTCACGAACAAAATAAACCTATAGCAGCAATATGCCACGGGCCATGGGCTTTAGCTGATGCTATTGACTTAAAGGGTATAAAAATGACCTCTGTTCCAAAGATAAAAAATGACTTTATTCATGCAGGATGTGAATGGATTGATGAAGCAGTAGTAATTGATAAAAATATAATCACTTCAAGAACACCTTCCGATATTTCAAAACAAGTTCCTAAATTTGTTGAAATGATTAAAAATAAGTGAAAAGAATATATAACTTAGATAAATTTAGAGGATTTACTATTATATCTATGGTCTTATTTCATTTATGCTATGACATAAATTTATATATAGACCTTGGATATTATAATAATATCCTAATTAATAAGATATGGCAGTTATCTATTGCTGTATCTTTTTTCCTTGTTTCAGGTATCAGTTCTAATTTTTTATCTAGTTGTGATAATATTGTTAGAGGTATAAAAACTTCTATACTTGGTTTTTTAGTAACTACTATAACTTATATTTTTGTAAAAGACCAATTAATTATATTTGGTGTTCTAAATTGTCTTGGAATTTCTATGATTATAACAGGAATTATTAAAAAATATATAAATTTAGATAAAAAATTTTGGTGGGTTTTTATAATATTATTTATATTAACCTATTCTGTACCACATAAAAGAATTTTAAGCCTTACTCTGCCTAGTTCAATTTATGAAATGAATTTATTTTTTTTGGGTTTTCCATCTAATTCATTTTATTCAACAGATTATTTTCCTATAATTCCATGGGTTTTTATCTTTATTAGTGGATATTTAATGGGGAAAATTTTAATTCAAAAAAACTTTTATAACTTATATGGGAAAGACAATCTATTAGCTAAAATAGGTCAACATTCCATACAAATATATTTATTCCATCAACCAATTTTATATATTTTAGTTTACTTATTCTTTAAATTAAAAAAATAAAAGCAGTTGCAAAAATTATGCAACTGCTTATTATTTGTCCTTTTTAGATAAACATGTGGGACATTCCCCACGAATTGTTATATCCACACTATTAATTGAGTAACCTTCCAGCTCGTCTAATTTTAGATTGTCGATACCAACATTCAAATCAAGAATGTCACCACAGTCTACACAAATAAAGTGTGAATGATGTTTATTATAAAAATCATATCTTTTTCTAGATTCGTTAAAATCTAATTCACTTACAATATTATTTTCTACAAATAAGTTTAATGTATTGTAAACTGTAGCTTGAGAAAGTATAGGGTCTTTAGATTTTAGATCTTTATAAATATCATCTGCTGTAGGATGTTTCATATTATTTACCAAATAGTCTAAAACCATTAGTCTTTGATGACTAACTCTAATGCCATGTTCCTTTAAGATACCTTTTTCTCTTATATATCTTTCTTCAGCTTCAACATTGACAAGAGAATCTATAATTTCCTTCATATTATCCTCTTTCCAAAATTAGAACCCTTCAATTTTAATATACATTATATTGAGCAATGTGTCAATAGCAATAAATACACAATAAAAAGGCCCAAAAGGGCCTTTAATGAATTGTACTAAAAACTATGCTAATTCTACTTCTGCACCAGCTTCTTCTAGCTTAGATTTGATTTCTTCAGCTTCATCTTTAGCTACACCTTCTTTAACAGGCTTTGGAGCTCCATCAACTAAAGCTTTAGCTTCTTTAAGTCCGAGACCTGTAATTTCTTTAACTACTTTGATTACATTAATCTTTGAAGATCCTGCTGAATTTAACATTACATCAAATTCAGTTTTTTCAGCTGCACCAGCATCTGCTGCACCAGCTGCTACTGGAGCTGCTGCTACTGTAGCTTGAGCTGTTACATCAAATTCTTCTTCTAATGCTTTTACTAATTCTGATAGTTCTAATACTGTAAGTTCTTTAATTTCTTCTAATAAGTTTGTTACTTTTTCTGACATTTTAAATCCTCCGATATTTATTTTAATATACTTTTAAATTAAGCCGCTTCGTTTTCTTTTTTATCTCTAATTGCATCAAGTGCATAAACAAGTTTAGCATTGATTTGTGATAAGTCACCTGCAAGTTTTCTAATAGGTGCTTGAAGTGTGTTAACAAGCATGGATGCAAGTTCTTGTTGTCCAGGTAATTTAGCAATAGCTAACATTTCTTCTGGATTTTGGTAGTTTCCGTCAACTACACCTGATTTTATAACAAGCTTTTCTTTGTTTGCATCATCTTGATCAATAAATTTACTTGCAACCTTAGGTCCATCTATAATTTCATCATTTGAGAAAATTAAAGCATTAGAACCTGTTAGCTCATCTTTGAATTGTTCAAAACCAAGTTTTTCAAACGCAAATCTCATCATAGTATTTTTATATACTTTATATTCTGTATTTGCATCTCTGAAGTTATTACGTAATTCTGTTACTTCTTTTACGTCCATACCATTAAACTCTACAAGAGTTACTGATTTAGCGTCTTCAATTTTTTTAACTATTTCATTAACAACTTCTTGTTTCTTTTGAATTGCTTTTTCAGACATATTTCACCTCCTATGGCTTTCCAAGTAGGTATATAAAAATCCCCACAACTAGACGTAATTAACGTCTACATCGGTGGGGATGTAGCTTCTTATTCTCCCACCTATACGGAATAATTAAACTAAGAGTCTCCGTAGTCTTTGGTAGCCTATTTATTTGACTATGATATTATATCACCATAGTTTTAGCTTGTCAATTTTTTTATTTTTCAACCAAGTCCATAGCTCTAGCTGGTGATAGCTTAATTCCAGGACCCATTGTTGATGTTATAGTAATAGATCTTAAATATTTTCCTTTAGCTGAAGCAGGTTTTGCTTTTACTATAGCTGTAAGTAAAGCTCTTAAGTTATCTTCTAATTTTTCTTTTCCAAACGATACTTTTCCACTTGGTACATGAACAAGGTTGTTTTTATCTGTCCTATATTCTACTTTACCTGCTTTTACTTCTTTGATAGCATTTGCTATATCATTAGTTACAGTACCTGATTTTGGATTAGGCATTAAACCTTGAGGTCCTAATACCCTACCTAATCTACCTACTTGACCCATCATATCAGGGCTTGTTACTATAACATCGAAGTCTAACCAATTTTCTTTTTGAATCTTATCAGTGTATTCGTCACTACCTGCATAGTCTGCACCTGCATTTAAAGCTTCTTCAACTCTATCTTCTTTAACAATAGCAAGTACTTTAACATCCTTACCTGTTCCATGTGGTAAAATTACTGTTCCCCTAACTTGTTGGTCAGCATGTCTTGAATCTACACCCAATCTTACATGTAATTCAACTGTTTCATCAAACTTAGCCTTTGCTGTTTGTTCTACTAAATCTAACGCTTCACTTAGCTCATATTCTTTTTGAGAATCCACTAATTTCTTTGATTCTATATATCTTTTTCCTCTTTTAGCCATTGTTGCCTCCTTGTGGTATAGCGAGTTTCCTCTTCCACTAATCCTCTACGGTAATACCCATGCTTCTGCATGTACCTTTGATCATACTCATTGCAGCTTCTAGACTTGCAGCATTTAAATCTTGCATTTTTGTTTCTGCTATTTCTTTAATTTGGTCAAGCTTGATTGAACCTACTTTCTTTTTGTTTGGTTCTCCACTAGCTTTATCAAGTCCAATAGCTTTTTTAATTAATACTGGTGCTGGTGGTGTTTTTGTGATAAATTCAAAAGATCTATCCGTATAAATTGTCATTTCAACCGGTATTATCATTCCAGCTTGATCAGCTGTTTTTGCATTAAATGCTTGTACGAAATCCATTATATTGATTCCGTGAGGTCCAAGTGCTGTACCTACTGGAGGTGCTGGAGTAGCCTTTCCTGCTGGCACTTGTAATTTTACTTTTGCTTGTACTTCTTTTCCTTTTGCTGGCATATTAAAATCCTCCTTTGTGGTTTATGGCGGGTTTTCCCCTCCCACTTACTTTACGTAAGCCAGTTAAATTTTCTCAATATCTTCAAAACCTAAGTCTATTATAGTATCTCTTCCAAACATTTCTATAAACGCTTTTATAGTTTGCTTTTCTAAATCTACTTCCTTAACTTCTGCTACTGAATCCTCAAAAGGTCCTTGAATAATATTAACATTATCTCCAACCTTTATATCAATATTTACTACAGGTTTATCTTCTTTTATTCCAAATTTCATAACCTCTCTTTTGGTTAGAGGAACTGGTTTTGAATCTGGTCCAACAAATCCTGTTACCCCTTGGGTATTTCTGATTATATACCAAGACCTATTTGTAATGTTCATTTTTACCATTACATATCCGGGGAATAATTTTCTAGTCTTAAGTTTTTTTGATTCATTTTTTACTTCAACATACTCTTCTTCCGGCACTGTTACATCGATGATATCAGGATTTTGTTCATTATCAATCATCATTTGGATTTTATCTTTAACCCTATTTTCGTATCCGGTATATGTGTGAACTACATACCATTTAGGTTGTTTTTCTGAATCTTTAGAATCAATTTTTTCGGTATTGTCTATTTCATTTGAATTATTAATTGAAGTATCTGTCATAGTATACCTACATCATTAATCCAAGTATGTTTCCAAAGACTATGTCTAATAACCAAATGAGAAGTCCTGTAATCACACTGACTATAATAACAAGTAATGAGTAATTTAAAGTTTCATTTTTTGTTGGCCATGTAATTTTTTTAAATTCTCTCTTTGTTGATTTAAGAAATCCATCGTTTTTCTTAGCCATTTAAAAACTCCTTACTATTTTGTTTCTTTATGAACAGTGTGTTTTTTACAGAAAGGACAATACTTTTTAAGCTCAAGTCTTTCTTGAGTGCTCTTTTTGTTTTTAGTAGTATCGTAATTTCTGTTCTTGCATTCTGTGCATTCTAGTTTTACTTTATCTGCCATTAAAACACCTCCTAATTTATATGGATAGTTCCATACAAGCATATATATTACCATGAATTCAGCCATGTGTCAATATTATTTTGATTTTTTTCAAAGCTTTTGTAAAAATCTTCTCTTCTTTTATAAGAAATTTTCTTAAATCATCTAAATCATGATTTGAAAAACATGTATCTTCATATGAGAGTAAAATATCTTCTATATCATCTAATTCAAAAATACCTTTTTCATACATTTTTCCTAAAAGATTGTGATTCTTGTCATAATAAACTTTTGGTGGAAACCCCTCGAGTTTTCTTGTGTCCACTGCTATATAAGACTCACTAGCATAAAGTCTATCATGGACAACTAAGACTTTCTCCTTTATATTTATATCTCTTTTAGTAAGGTAATCTTTCATATTATAGTCCATATTCTTTTATAACTTTTACTACCCTATCAACTGATTGCTCTGCAATCTCTTTTGTTTCTGCTTCAGCCATTACTCTAATCAATGGTTCAGTACCACTTTCTCTAACTAGGATTCTTCCTGAATCTTTTAAATTTTCGCTCTCTTTTTCTATAATATTTTTTATTTTTGAGTTACTTAATACAGATTTTTTGTCTTTAACCCTTATATTTTTAAGCATTTGTGGGTATATTTTTAAATCTCTTCTTAACTTTGAGAATGTAGACTTACTATCTATCATAACCTCCATTAATCTTAAGCTTGTTAGTATACCATCTCCAGTGTTTGCATATTTTGAAAAAATGATATGGCCGGATTGTTCTCCACCCAATTCATATCCATGCTCACTCATTTCAAGATGAACATACTTATCACCAACTGCTGTTTTACTATAGTTTATACCTATTTTATCAAAAGCCTTATATAAGCCAATATTTGACATAATTGTAGTTACAACGGTGTTTGATTCTAGGGCTCCTTCATCTTTCATATATTTTCCACATATATAGAGAATGACATCTCCATCCATTACATCTCCATTTTCATCAATAGCTATACACCTATCGGCATCTCCATCAAAGGCAAAACCACAGTCAAGTTTATTTTCTTTTACAAATTTTTGCAAAACTTCTATATGTGTTGAACCACAGTCTACATTTATATTAAAGCCGTTTGGTTTATTGTTTATTACATAAGTATCAGCACCCAAAGCATCATAAACCGATTTCACTATTGATGATGCTGCTCCATTTGCACAATCAAGACCAACTTTTTTGCCCTTAAATGACTTGGTTACAGTTTGAATAAGATAAGCAATATATCTATTTCTTCCTCCTATATAATCTTGAGTCCTTCCTATGTCTTCTCCAGTTTTTAAATCAATATCTTTTATATCAGAGTCAATGTAGGCTTCAAGCTTTTCTAGAAACTCATCATCAATCTTCTCTCCATTTGAGTTTATAATCTTTATACCATTATCATTATAAGGATTATGACTTGCAGTAATCATGACACCACAGTCAAAATCTTCACTTCTTACTATATATGAAACGGAAGGGGTTGTTGTTACATGTAAAAGATAAGCATCAGAGCCAGATGATGTAATACCACAAGATAAAGCATCTTCAAACATATATGATGACCTTCTAGTATCCTTACCTATTACAATTTTCCCCTTACCATTATTATTCTTATTAAAATAATCTCCTAAAAATCTTCCTATTTTTATAGCATGATATAGGGATAAATCCTTGTTTGCATTTCCCCTAAAACCATCTGTTCCAAAATATTTCATAAATACCTCCTACTCGTATATTATATATTATAAATTACTATATTATAACAATCAAGTAAGTTTAATTAAAGACATATTAGGGTAGAAAAATCATGAGGTGATAAGATGAAAAACGAATTATTATATATAAATGGAGAATATATAAAATCATCAAGTCATGATTTTATAGATGTTTTAAATCCTGCAACTGAAGAAGTTATATCTAAAGTTGCCAGGGCAAATGAATATGATATTAATCAGGCAGTAAAAGCTGCAAGTAAATCTTTCAAGGCTTGGTCGAAGACAAGTCTTTCTAAAAGAATAGAATATATAGAAAAATTTAAAGAATGGGCTTTAAGTAACGAAGAACGTTTTATTAATACAATGACTGCTGAACTTGGTGTACCTTATAATTTTTCTAAGGAAACTCAATTTATGAAACAAATAAAGAGAATAGAAAATTTTATTAAACAAGTTCAAAGTATAAAATTTAAAATAAAAATGAAAAATGGTTTTGTAAGATATGAACCAATCGGAGTTATCGCAGCGATTACACCTTGGAACTATCCTTTAGGTCAAATTGTTCAAAAAGTAATACCTGCTCTTCTTACAGGAAATACTGTAGTATTAAAACCAGCAAGCATCACTCCACTTACAGCCCATCTATTTGTTGAAGGTTTTGATGAAATAAATCTTCCAAAAGGTGTTTTAAACTTAATTACAGGAGATGGCAGTGAAGTAGGAAATATTTTAAACAAGCATAAGGATATCAGTAAGGTGTCATTTACAGGATCTACCAAAGCAGGAAAAATAGTCGCAAAAGATGCACTAGACTCTGTGAAAAATATTACCTTAGAACTTGGAGGAAAATCTCCTGCAATATTTATTGATGAAAGTCATATTAAAAATGGAGTCAAAACTGTATTAGACAGTATTTTCTTAAATACTGGACAAACTTGTTCAGCCCTGTCAAGAGTAGTTGTACTAAAAAATATTAAGAAAAATTTGATAAAGGAGATATTAAAAGAGGCTAAAAATTATAAGGTTGGAGATCCTAAACTTAAGGAAACAGATATAGGACCTATGTCTTCAAAAGAACAGTATGATAAGGTAATCTCTTATATAAATAAAGGTGTTGAAGAGGGAGCCAAAATAATATTTGGTGAAATCAAAAAAAAATATTCTAAAGGATACTTTATTAATCCTTTAATCTTTGATAAGGTAACAAAGGATATGGCAATTCACAAAGACGAAATATTTGGTCCAGTCCTTGTGATAGAGGAAGCAAATAATATTGAAGAAGCAATTGAAATTGCAAATGATGTAGAATATGGACTATCAGCAGCAGTTTTTGGAGAAGAGAATAAGGTACTTGATATAGCCGATGAAATTAAATCAGGACAAGTTATAATAAATTCATCAAATGGTGATATTAATTTACCTTTTGGAGGCTATAAGCAATCTGGACTAGGTAGAGAGGGAGGAATTTTTGGTTTGATGGAATATTTAGAAGTTAAATCAATTCACCTAGAATAAGTATTTTAAGTTAAGAGTTATTGCGTTGTGTAATAACTCTTTTTTGATTAATTTACATATTATTATATAATCAAACTATGGATAAATTAGATTATATACCAAGAACAAAATTAAAGATGAAACATGTGGATAAATCTTATTCGTTTGGAATAGATTCTATAATCTTATCAGATTTTTCTAAAATGAAAAAAGATAAGACTTTAATTGATATTGGATCAGGAAGTGGGATTTTATCTCTAGCATGTCTATATTACTATAAGCTTAAGAAAGTTTATTCAATAGAAATACAAGATGAAAAAGCTAATCTTTTGAAGTATAACTTAGAAATTAATAAAATAGATAGAATAAAAGTTATCAATGAAGATTTAAATACGCTAGATTTTAAAGAAAATTATGTAGATTATATAATAACAAATCCTCCTTATTACAAAATTGATGCTAATATAAATAACAAAAAAGATGAATTTTTAATATCAAGGCAAGAAATTAAAATGAACCTTGATGATATTTTTTACTTTTCTAATAAAGTTTTGAAAGACAGGGGGAAACTTTTTATGATACACAAACCAGAAAGGCTTGTCGATATTATAAAAAAAAGTAGAAACCTTAAGCTAAAAAGAATTAAATTTGTCCAATCCAAAGCTGAATTAAAGCCTGTTTTTGTCTTATTAGAATTTGTAAAAAATGCTAATGATGGACTTTTATTTGAAGACCCTCTTATCATTTATGATGCAGATGGTAATTACACTGAAAACATGAGGAAAATAAATGGATTATAGTATATATTTTGTACCAACACCTATAGGGAATTTAGAAGATATAACAATTAGAGCTATAAATGTCTTAAAAGGGGTTGATATTATAGCTTGTGAAGACACAAGAGAAAGTAAAAAACTTTTAAATCATTATGACATAAATAAAAAGCTAACTTCATATCATAAGTTTAACGAGAAACAAAAATCCGAAGAAATAATAACAAATGCTAAAGCTGGAATAAAATATGCCATAATAACAGATCAGGGTATGCCTGGGATTTCTGACCCTGGTCATATCCTAATTAAAGAATGTATAAGAGAAAATGTACCTTATACTATACTTCCAGGTGCAAGTTCTATACTTACAGGTCTTATTGCAAGTGGATTTGATAACGAAAGATTTTCTTACTATGGATTTATACCTAAAAAAAAGCAAGATAAAAATAAACTTTACGAAAATTTAAGCAAGGAAAATAAAACATCAATACTTTTAGACACTCCACACAATATTTTAGAAACTATAGAGGACTTTAAGAATATATTCCCAGAAAGAAGGCTTGCCATAACTAGAGAACTTACTAAAAAGTTTGAAGAATATAAGATTTATAGGATTTCTGAAATCAAAGACTCAGACTTAACTTTAAAAGGTGAATTTGTTTTAATACTTGAAAAATCACTTGATAAAAAATCAGATTCCATTAAAAATTATAAGAATGAAATATTTGACATGAAAAAATCCGGTAAATCAACTAAGGATATAGTAAAATCTCTTAGAAAATCTACAGGATTTTCCAAAAATGAAATATATGATTATATCATAAGTTTAGACTAAATTTTACTTTTTGGATAAGACTCAAGATAAGATTTAATTTCTTCTAAAGTTTGCCCAGCTGATGCATTAACTGCAACTTGAACACTTGTTTCAACCAGTGGTGTACCAGCAAGGTAAACTTTTTCTTTTTTAGCTTCATCAAGCATATCTAATGCCATTTGACAATTAAGCATAGAAGAGCCTAAATCAAAAAATACAACTAGTCCATCATCATGTATATTTTCATTCATGAGCTTATAAATCTCATCGAAATTCGATCCAATATTTCCCTCCTTATCTCCTCCACTTATTACTATATTAACATCTGATGTCATTTGCTTTAATATATCTTTTAGTCCCTCAACTAATTTTCTACTATGACTTGTAAGCAATATATTAACCATCTAAGTCTCCCATCAAAGTTTCAATCATTAAGTAAGATGAACATGCTCCTGGATCTATATGGCCTATAGACCTATCTCCAAGATAAGATGCTCTGCCCTTTCGTGCTTTCATCTCCTTTGTATCTTCCATTTTCTCCTTAGCTAATTTTACTATTTCGCTATATGGCTTATCTTCATATAAAGCTTTTGAAACAGGCTCTAGTACATCAACCATAGTTTTATCATTAATTTGTGCTTTTCCCCTCATGATAACTCCGTCTAACCCTTTGCTAAAAGCATCTGCAAATTGTTTTTTATTAATGTTGTCACTATCATCTAATCCTTGGGCAAATTTCATAAAAAAACTTCCATATAGAGGACCACTTGCACCACCTACATTTGATATAAGAGTCATAGCAATTTTGTTTATTAACTCTTTCACACTTTCAAAGTCATCCTCTAAGATGATTTTTACAGCTGTAAACCCCTTTGCCATGTTATAACCATGATCTGCATCCCCTATTTGTCTATCAAGCTCTGTTAAATATTCTTTATTTTCAATTATAGTATCTGAAATATCAGATATTTTCTTCTTTATATTTTCTATATCCATATTAACTCCTAACTACATCAACATCTTCATCTAGTAGACTTAAAATTTCGTCATCAACTTTAAATAGACTGATAGAAAATCCTGCCATATCCATACTAGTCATATAGTTTCCTACATAAGTTCTTAATACTTTGATATTTTTTTCTTTCAAATAATCTGACAAGTAATTATTTACTATAAATAGTTCCATTTCAGTAGTTTGTCCCATACCATTAACCATTACTACAAAATCACCATCTATATTGTCATAATCCTTTAATATGGTATCAATCAATTCTTTAGTAATTTCATCAGCACTTTTAATCTTTTCTTTTCTGATGCCAGGCTCACCATGGATTCCTATTCCTATCTCCATTTCTTCGTCAGAAAGATTAAAACTCTCATTTCCAGACATTGGATTTATACAAGCTTTTATGGCCATACCCATAGATTTTATATTATTTACTATTTTATTTGCCATAGATTTTATATCTTTAAGATTTTTACCATTTTTAGCCATAGCACCTAGTACCTTATGAACAAAAATTGTACCTGCTATACCTCTTCTACCAGTAGTAAAACTAGAATCTTCTACAGCAACATCATCATCTACAATTATATAATCAACATCTATCCCTTCCATCTCTGCCATATCTTTTGCCATCTCAAAATTCATTACATCACCAGTATAATTTTTTACAACCATAAAAACTCCTTCTCCAGAGTCGGCTTTCTTAATAGCCTTTAATATTTGGTCTGGTGTTGGTGAAGTAAAAATATCTCCACAGACGGCACAATCAAGCATCCCATCTCCTACATATCCAGCATGAGCTGGTTCATGACCACTTCCACCTCCTGAGATGAGTCCTACTTTTCCTTTTATAGGCAAGTCTTTTCTACATATAACATGACTATCTTCAATTAACTCAACCTTATTTGGATTAGCCTTTACTAAACCTTGTAACATTTGATCAATAATTAAATTTGGGTTATTAATAATTTTTTTCATATCTAATCCTTTCTATTATTTCTATACCCAAAAAAAGATTAGATAAAAGGTGTATAATAAATAAGAGTGATATTATGAAGATAAAATTTGATGAAAAATCCAAAAAATATATTAAGAAAAATAAAATAAAAAATATTGTAATTCAAGTTGATAGAAATTCTAAACAAGCATGTTGTGGACTTGGATCCATTGATTTTGAAGTTTTTATAAATTCTAAGCATAAGGTTAAAAATTTTAAGCATATTAATAAAAATGATTTGGAAATTTATTATGAACCAAGCCTTGAGTTTTACTTTAAAGATGATGACGAAATTCTAATAAAAATTATAGGATTCTTAAATTTTAAAAAATTATATGTGGCAAACGAAGTAAACGTTCTCAAATAATTTAATATTCTAAGACTTTAGATATAATTTTATATATATTTTTTTATTTAAGTGCCTATTTCTAATATTTTTATACGATAATTATCAGTAAATTTTATATATTTTATTATAATATTTAAAAAACTTCTTGACAAATATAAAATTGGCGTGTATTATAGAGCTAGATATTGATATAGGTTATCAGTATCAAATAATTAATAACACTCAAGGAGTACACAATGAAAAAAGTTGCAGTAGTTTATTGGTCAGGAACTGGTAATACAGAAGCTATGGCCGAAGAAATATCAAATGAATTAAAATCAAAAGATATTGAAGTAGAATTACTTGGACCAAGTTCATTTACTAAAGATGATATTGAAAAGTACAATGGAATTGCTTTCGGATGCCCTGCTATGGGAAGTGAAGAATTAGAAGAAACTGAATTTGAACCAATGTTTGCTGATATTGAAAGTTCACTTTCAAATAAGCCTGTGCTTTTATTTGGTTCATATCAATGGGCTGATGGTGAATGGATGCAAACATGGCAAGAAAGATGTGAAGCTTTAAATGTAAATCTTGTAAGAGACGGACTTATTGCTTATGATTATCCAGATGATGATGCATTAGAAGAATGTAGGCAAGCTGCTGATAAATTAGCGGAGTCTATCTAGGGGCTATAAATGAATGAAGAATTGTTAATTAATTATGCATCACCTACTCTTGCTAATAAGAAAATAGCAAACTTGTTCACCTTTAAGAATACCAAAAACTTAGATATAGAAGAAATGGTAGTTGAATGGAACAAGGTACTTAATGAAAAGAACGTGTATGTGGAAATACTCAAAAAATCTAGTTCCTCTGCTCAAATCTATACATATAGACCTTCAAAGCTTAAATACGTATTAAATGAATCAAAAACAAGAACTCTCCTTAATCGCTTGGGATACAATACAAGTGATATGAACTTATGTATAGAATACCTAAAAGTTAGAATTAAGAAAATTGATTTTCCACATGAAATTGGTATCTTTTTAGGATATCCTTATGAAGATGTAACAGGCTTTATCAACAATAAAGGTAGTAAATTTTTAGCTAATGGCTATTGGAAAGTTTACGAAAAGAAAGAGCAAAAACTTAAAATCTTTAATAATTACAACAAAATCAAAAAATCTTATAAAATTCTTTTTAATCGATATAAGGATATAAGAACTTTATGCATATCTTAACAATTCTTACTAAAAATTATAAGTCTTGCAACAATTTATTCCCCAAAGTCAAAAGTCCTAAGCTATAAGCTAAGGACTTTTATTTTTAATATATCTTCAATTTTTTCTATTTTATAATCTGAAAGCTCTCCTTCATTTTCTTTGGAATAGCCGTAATTTGCAAAAATGGATATTTGATTGTTTTTAAAGCCAGCCATTATATCTGATAGCCTGTCTCCTATCATAATAAAATCATCATTAATACTTTCATATAAAATTTGGTACTTTTCCTTATAAGAGAAATCTTCTCCTACTAGATAGCTTTCAATGTATCTATCCAAATTATAGATCTCCCTGGCAATATTGATATAAGCTTTAGTACAAGAAGAACATATAAAGATACTATATTTTTTGTTTAGGATTTTTAAAACATCTTCTGTATTTTCAAAAAGCTTACCATACTTAGGCATTAAGCTAATCTATTATTTCCAGTTTCTTTCATAAGCTTTTCTTTATCATAAGAATTATCTAAAAATTCATCCCATATTTTTCGTGGAGGATCACCTAAATATAATAACGGATTTAAAGAAGGACTTTTTATATTGTTATCATTTAAAGTCTTATAAAAAGCTCTTTTGTAAATCTCATCACTTTGATGAAGGGTTCCATCAAAGTCAAATACTAAAATCATATAAGACTTACTAAATTTGCCATCTCTATTGCAGATATTGCAGCTTCACTTCCCTTGTTTCCAGCCTTAACTCCTGCTCTTTGAATAGCTTGCTCTATAGTATCTGCAGTAACTATACCAAATATAACTGGCTTACTAGATTCTAAGGATACATTTGCAATTCCCTTAGAAACTTCACTACATACATAATCAAAGTGTGGTGTTTCTCCTCTTATCACTGCTGCTAAACATATGATAGCATCATAATCTTTTTTTGTCAGAAGTTTTGCAACAAGAGGAATTTCAAATGCGCCTGGAACCTTTATAAGTTCAACTTCCTCATCTTTTACATCATGTCTTTTAAGACTATCAACGCATCCTTCTACAAGCCTATCAGTAATAAAGTGATTAAATCTTGCTACTATAATTGCATATTTTTTTCCACTTGATATTAAATTTGCACTAAACTCTTTCATTTACTTCTCCTTTAAATTCTAATAATTCATGCCCCATTCTTACAACTTTTGTTTTTAAATATGCTCTATCTACATGATTTGAAAGAATTTCAATAGGAATTCTTTTATTAACTCTTATTCCATACTTTTCAACTTGCTTAATCTTATCTGGATTATTAGTCAATAAGTTTATAGATTTTACACCCAACTCATTTAAAATTCGACTCGCTATTTTATAGTCTCTTAAATCTGGCGAAAAACCTAACTCTACATTAGCATCTACTGTATCAAATCCATTTTCTTGCAAATGGTAAGCCTTAATTTTGTTAAATAAACCAATACCTCTGCCTTCTTGTCTAAGATATATGATTATTCCGCTCTTATTTTTATCTATCATTTCCATAGCCTTATGAAGTTGTTTTCCACAATCACATCTATTTGAAGCAAAAACATCTCCTGTAAGACATTCTGAATGGATTCTAGTTAGGACATTATTTGTACTTATGTCTCCTTTAATTAAGGCTAAATGTTCTTTATTCTCACCTTTATCTAGAAAAGATATAGCCTTAAAATCTCCATATTCTGTTGGAAGACTTATAATCTTAGTTTTTTCTAAAGGAAATTCTTCTTTTTTCCTTAAATCAATCTCATTTTCTTTTATATAATTTTTTATAGCTTCAACACTTGTCATCCTAATATTTAATTTTTCGGCAAGCTTTACTACATCCTTACCCTTTAACATATTCCCATCCTCTGCCATTATTTCACAACATAAACCAATTTCTCTAAGATTTGCAATCTTCATTAAGTCTACTGTAGCTTCTGTATGGCCATCCCTAACTAAGACTCCACCATCTCTTGCAATTAGCGGAAATACATGGCCTGGTCTTCTAAAATCACCTGTTTTTGACTCTTTATCTGCCAAGGCTCTAATTGTATACGCTCTTTCAAAAGCTGATATACCTGTAGTAGTATCTACATGATCAACTGATACTGTAAAGGCAGTTTCATGATTATCAGTATTATTTTCTACCATCACATTTAAGTTTAGTTTTTTAGCAATTGATGATGATATGGGAGTACAAATTAATCCTCTTGCATACTTTGCCATAATATTTACCATCTCTCCTGTGACATTTTCGCCTGCACAAATCATATCAGCTTCATTTTCCCTGTCTTCATCATCCGTTACTATTATTATTTCATTATTTTTTAATGCTTTAATTATTTCTTCCATCTTCTTTAAAAACCATTTTCTAATAAAAAGTTTTTATCCAACCTTTCTTTTTTTGTAATAGATTTTTGTATAAATCTTTGAATTATGTCAGTTTCTATATTAATTTTGTCTCCAGCTTTCTTATATTTAAAATTGGTCTTATAAAAAGTTTCAGGTATTAATGATACTGAAAAATTATTGAAATTATCGCCAGATACTGTTAAGGATATTCCATCAAGAGAAATCGAACCTTTTTTTACTACAAGATTTTGGATATAATCATTACATTCTATAGTAAATACATTCTCTACAATTTTTTTGATTTTTCCTACTCCATCTACATGACCTTGGACTATATGGCCATCCAGCCTATCTGAAAGTCTCATAGCCCTTTCTAAATTAACTTTTTTGTTTAGAATTGAGATATCAAACTTTGTCATTTTTAAACTTTCCTCCATTATGTCAGCTTTATAGGAGTTATCGTTAATTTCTTTAACTGTAAGACACACACCATCAGTCATTATAGAATCACCAATTTTTGTATTCTCTAAAACTTTTTCACATTCTATTTCGATTTCAACATGTCTTCCCATGTTTTTAAAAGATATTACCTTACCTAATTCTTCAGATATTCCAGTAAACATTTTTTGCCCCAATCATTATATCCGTATCAAATCTTTTAATATCTTCAATCTCAAACTTATATCCATACTTAATATTATCTACTCCCCTACCACTAAAAGCAGATTTAGATCTGTCTCCTGCAATAATTATTGGAGAAATAAATTCATAAATCCTATCTACAAGATTTTCTTTTAAGAAACTATAATTTATAGTAGAACCTCCCTCTACCAAAATTGATCCTAAATTCATCGCATATAATTTATTAACAAGATCGTTTAAATCTATCCTATTATTTTTTGATTCACACCTAATAATATTTAAATTCTTATTTGTTGAATATTTACAAGTTGCTATAAATGTTTTTTTATCACTTTCTAAATCAAATATTTTAAAATCTTTGATTTTTTTTTCAATACTTAAATTAGAATCAAGAATAACTCTTACAGGATCAATTCCTCCGTCAATTCTTGAATTAAGCGAAGGATTATCTTTTAAAATAGTTTCCTTACCTACAATAATTGCATCATAATCATTTCTAAGTTTGTGGACATATTCTCTTGAAAACTTATTGCTAATCCATTTAGAATCTCCTGTGTTTGATGAGATCTTTCCATCAAGAGTTTGAGCATATTTTAAAGCTATAAGAGGTCTATTATATTTAATATTAAAGAAAAACTTTTCATTTAATTTAAGACCCTCATCTTCTAAAATTCCAGTTACAACATCTATACCATTATCTAGAAGTTCTTTTATTCCTGAAACCTTAGGATTTGTATCAAGGTTTGAAATAACAACTTTTTTTATACCTCTTTTTATAATCTCTTTTGTACATGGTCCTTGCTTTCCATAGTGAGAACATGGTTCAAGATTTACATAAAGACTTGCACCTTTAGGATCTTCTTTTAGATTATTAAAACAATCTACCTCAGCATGTATCATACCGTAGCCATGATGGTAGCCTTCTGATATGATTTTTCCATCTTTAATTAAAACCGCTCCTACTAATGGATTTCTCAATACTCTTCCTTTTGCTTTTAAAGCTAAATCAAAACATTTTTTCATATAATATTTATCATTCATTTTGCCTCCTCCACAATTCTAGGCAATAAAAAAGATCCCTTTTCAGGGACCTTAAAATTAGATTTCAAAATAAAAACATATTGTAATCTTCTACCATCCAGACTATAACTGTCGGTATAGGAATTTCACCTATTCAGCAAAAAGCTCGCGGACTTTACCGCCGGTGGGGACTTACACCCCGCCCTGAAGAATTGTGTTATTTTATTTACACCTCTATTATAATACATTTTTATAACTTGTCAACGTTATCATAAAAACTATAAAGTTTTGATTCTGAGCATATATATGATATAGTATATTTTTTCATATCCATAGAACAAAATTGAAATTTAATTGAACATTTGATATGATATTAAAGAATATAATTAATCGGAGGACTTATGAAGCTCGATTTAAACAATGATAAACAAGTAAAAAAATATAAAAAATTTCTATATAAACATCCTAGAACCAGCATCTTCCAAGACTTTGCTTGGGCTGATGTTAAAGATTCTTGGGATAGCAATTGTTTCTATATAGAAAAAAACGGTGAAATCAAAGCTGCAGCTCAAGTATTATCTATTTATAATAATAAAGCAGATAAGAAATTGTTTTACTGTCCTAGAGGTCCTGTTTGTGACCTAAATGATATTAATACAACAAAAGAAATTATTGATGAAATAAGAGATTTTGCAAGTAATAATGATGGTTTTTTAGTAAAGTTTGATCCTAACTATGAATTTAGTAAGGAACTTGTCGAAAAATATGAAGACAATGGAATAAAATTTTCTTATGAAATGTATACTTATATACAATTTCCTTATTCTATGATGCTTGATATAGATGGAAGAAACTTTGAAGATGTTATTCAATCTTATTCAAAAAACGGAAGAAAACAGGTTAGAAAATCTTATAGACAAGGTTTTGAACTTTATATTGGAAATAGAGAAGATATAGAAATATTTTATAATATTACAAAGGAAATGAGTGAAAGAAAGGGAATAAATCATAGACCAAAAGATTATTATTATAAGCTCTATGATGCATTTAAAGATAATTCTAGAATAAGTTTCGTAAAATATAAAGGTGAATTCTTATCATGTTCTTTCCTTATTACTTTTAGAAATTATTCGATAGCACTATATGGAGCTGATAATTTAAAAGAAGATCTTGGTCAATCATATTTTCTAGATGCTGAAGAAATTAGATACTGCTGTGAAAATAATATAAGATATTATGATTTAGGTGGAGTAAAATCTCTAGATATAAGTGATGGTTTATATAACTTCAAAAGAAAACTAACTAACAATAATATAGTAAAATGGATTGGCAATATTGACTGTATTATAGACAAGAATTGTTATAACAAATTTATAGAAGGCAAAGAAAAAACTAATTTCGATCCAAGACTTAATAACTAAAAATATGGGGCTATTGCAGAATGAATTATTCGTTCCAAAATCATTACAAGCTCCTCCTCGACAATTTGGCCTCCCTGAAATGCAGGCTATTCTCAAATTGTCTATGAATTACTTGTAATGATTCAACGTTAGAAATTCATAATTTTCTGTAATAGCTCCATTTTTTATATTTCTTAATTAATAATAAAAAAAGACCCATATGGGTCTTAAATTACTATTTTTTTCTTTTTTTTCTTTTTGCAGCCTCAGATTTCTTTTTTCTCTTGAGGCTTGGCTTTTCGTAGTGTTCTCTTTTTCTATATTCTGTAAGAACACCGGATCTTGCGCATTGTCTTTTGAATCTTTTAATTGCACTGTCAATTGATTCATTTTCTCCAACTCTGATCTCTGTCATCTCTATCCCCCCTCTCGTAGAACACATTTTAATTATCAGCCTGGTGGCCATTGTAGGGATCTTTGAGCTAGTACATGAAAATGCATGTGTTTAACTGTTTGTCCCCCATCAACTCCTGTGTTATTGACTATTCTATAGCCATCTTCTGCTAAGTTTAAATCTTCAGTTATTTTTTTTATAACCATGAAGATATATGATATCAAATCTTTATCTTCGTCTTCAAGCTTAGCCAAACTTTCAATGTGTTTTTTTGGTATAACAAGAAAATGGATAGGTGCCTGTGGATCTTGATCATTAAATGCAATTACTTTTTCATCCTCGTAGATTATATCTGATGGAATTTGACCATCAGCAATCTTACAAAATACACAGTCCATACTTCACCCCCATTAATAAATATAATATCATATTTTTATTAAAAGGTAAAATTTTTTTATAATTTCTACATATTATTACTTCTAATATTTTCTCTATTTAATCTTAGTAAAATAATTCCTACAATAAATCCAATAATAGCAGGTACTAGCCAACCAAATCCTATACTAAATCCAGGTAAGATTCCATCAATAAAAGATAAAATGTTTCTAACTATATTTGAACCTGATATTGGCTTTGGAAGAGCCTTTAAAAAGTCAAATATAGAAAAAACAGCCGTAAAAAGTATTGTAGTTTTAAATATTTTTTTATTTTTACCTATGATTGGAGTCATCAACGATAATACAATAAGTACTATAGCCAAAGGATATAGGTACATTAAAACTGGTATGGATAAACTAATTATATTTGCAAGTCCTAAATTTGCTATTAAAAATGATACTACTGTAAATAATATTGCATAAGTTTTATAAGACAGAGAATTTGGATACATTTCTACAAACATCTCAGAACATGATATTATTAAACCTATAGCAGTTTTTATACAAGCTATAATTACCATGGCTGCTAGCAGATACTTTCCAAGATCTCCTAAATAATGTTTTGAAATTTTCGATAAAATTCTTCCACCATTATTTCCTAAATCCATTATGGCAACTGATGAAGATGCCATAAATGAAAGTGATACATAGACCAAGCTCATGGCTATCAAGCAAATCACACCACTTTTAAGAGTTTCAATAGCAATTCTATTAGGATTATTAACTCCCAATTTTCTAATGCTAGATATAATTATTATGGCAAAAGCTAATGATGCTAATGCATCCATTGTATTATATCCATCTAATATTCCTTTTAATAAAGGATTATCTTGATATGTATCAATTGGCTTATTTGTTCCTAATTCACCCATAGGCTTAACTATAGCAAATATAACCAATATAGAAAGTAATACCAAAAAAGCTGGTGTTAATATTTTTCCTATATTATCCATAACCTTTCCAGGTTTTAAAGAAAAAATAAGTACTATTGCAAAAAATATTAATGAAAATATGAGTAAATACATTCTTATTTTTTCTTCAGCTACAGATGATGCTATACCAACTTCAAAAGCTACTGTTGAAGTTCTAGGAATTGCAAAAAATGGACCTATTGTTAAATAAAGAGCTGATGTAAAAACATAGGCAAATTTATTACCCGCAGTTTGCCCCATTTCAAATAAAGAATCGCTTTTTGATATGGCGCTAGCAACAACTCCTAACAAAGGAATTCCTACACCGCTTATTATAAATCCAAGTGTAACTAAATATAAGTTAGAACCCGAATTTTGTCCTATCTCGATAGGAAATATAAGATTTCCTGCTCCAAAATATAGACCAAAAAGTAAAGATCCAATCAAGAGAGTTTGGCTAAAATTTAATTTCTTTTTCATTATACTCCTCTAAATATTTATATTTATATAATTATTATGAAAATTATACATATATATTTAATATTAAAATTATAACATATTATAAAGTTTTATTAAAGGTGAATTTAGTAAATAGCTTTTATAAGAACTTATAATTATTTTGCATATTTTTATAGATATAAAAAGGTAGTTTAACTATCAATAAATTTTAATTTTACTTAATAAAAGACAAACTTAAATATTATTGTTGATTTAAACTTAAATTTTGATATATCATTATATGTCATTCAAATAGAAAAGATGCCTAATAATTTCAACTAAGCATCTTTCTTTTTATTATTATATCTAATAGTGATTCATATATAGGTTCATTTTTTGTAAGTTCTGAAACTATATACGCCATAAGGGTAACTATAACTATAGGTAATAGAAAATCTATCTTACCACCTGTCATCTCCAATATGAGAAAGATTCCTGTTAAAGGTGCCCTAACAATAGAGCCAAAGTGTGCAGCCATAGAGAGCATTGAAAATATAATTATTTCATTTTCTCCTACAAACCCCATTTTAAAAAGTATAGAACCATAAATATTTCCAACTAAAGCTCCCAATGCTAAGAGTGGAAAAAAAATCCCTCCTGGTATACCAGAACAAAAAGCTACAAATAATAATAAAAGCTTAACTACATAAAAATATATCAGTACTTTTATATCTTCATTTCCATTTTGAGCAAGTCCAATAAAATTTTCTCCTGAGCCTAACATTCTCTTATCTAAAAGTAAGACTATAGATGTAATAAAAAAAGGAATTATATATTTTATTTTTTGACTAATGGTTAATTTATTATATAGATATTTTCCATATAATATTCCCTTATTAAATATCAAAGATGATAAGCCTACAAGAATAGCTAAAAATAAAAGATATGGCCAATACTTACTTGATAAATCCAATGAATTATTTATTTTTATTACTGGACTATTGCCAATAAGAAAACTAGTAACAAGACTTGCTGAAATCACAGTCAAAGTAATATATATAAAGCCTATTCTTTTACTTTTTTTCATAAGTTCTTCTATGGAAAAAGCAATGGCTGATATGGGTGCAGTAAATGCAGATGTAATTCCTGAAGACGATGATGCTACAATCATTATATCCTTATCATTTTGAGAAAGTTTAAATATATCGGAAATTATTTCACCGATAGAACCTGCTATTTGAACAGATGGACCTTCTCTTCCAAGACTTAAACCTGAACCAATTGATAATGTTCCACCAATTAATTTATATATTAAACAAGTTAGGGGATTATAAGATAATTTCTTATTAAGCTTTCCAGATATTTGTGGAATACCAGAGCCTCCTATCATAGGTTCCTTATCAACACATATTGCCACTATATAGCCAATTAACAAAAACATAGCTATAAAGATTAAAGATTCTAATAAACCTTTTTGTCCAAATTCTATAAGTATGGCAATCAAATAAATTAGTTTTGGGATAACTATTCTAAATAAAGACACTACTAGACCTGAAATAAACCCTATAATAATTGATATAAATATTAATTTGTACGATATTTTTTCTTCCATCATTTCTCCTAATATAATAACCATATATTTGCAATTTCATCTTTTAACTGATTAAAAGTCCAAGCTTTTTCAGAATTTTTTATGGAATTTGGATCATTTACTATAAACTTACCATTTTTATAAGAATCAATGACTAATATATGACCACTTAAAGTAAAATAACCCTTATTTACTGATATTAAAAGTGGATATTGCTTTAATATTTCAATCATCTTATCTTCATCAAGATCTATAGTTTTTATATTAAAACCATATTTATTAGCGGCAAAAGTAAAAAATGACCAGTCTATACCATTATCTGTCATATAATTTTCTGCATCTGAAGATAATATGGCTGGATTTAAATCTAAATTCGGATTTAGCCTATTCAAAATCATGGATATAGATGTTGGACCACAACCAGCATAACCTATTACACTAGAACCTAGCCTATTATATGCCCATCTATTGTCCCACTGTATATAATATGGGGTTAACCTATTAAATGATACAGATTCACCATCATGATTTTCAAAATCATATATTCCGTTGTTATAATTATACACAAATTCACTTAAGTCCAAGTCATTCCCAACTAGATTTATATCTGTTTCACTAAGATTATCAAAGTTATTATAAATCCAGTTTATTTTATCATTCTTATCTTTGTTTTTCTCTATATTTTTATATAAGATATCTCTATCATCAGTCTTCTTTTTCCTAAAGATAGATTCCATATCTTCAAAAAAATAAGTAACTTTTTCAAAGATGCTTATATTTGAATCATCACTTTTAAATGAACAGGATGAAAAGATAAATAAAAATATTATTATCAATAAATTAAATTTTGTTTTCATATAATCACCAAAACTATTATATCATAGAAAAAAGATATAAAAAGGGTTGTTGCAAAATGAATTAATTGTTCCAAAATCATTACAAGTTCCTCCACAACAATTTGGCTTCCATAAGTCAGCAGGATATTCTCAAATTATCTATGAGTAACTTGTAATGATAAAACATTAGAAATTCATAATTTTGCAACAACCCCTTTAAAACATTAAAAATCTTTTAACTCTTCTATTGAATCTATATCAATATAAGCTGGTACTACAAAACCAATCCTAGCATTCACTAAATTTGATCCTAAATCATCTATCAAATCTCCATACTTATCCATATAATTTTTATGTGTTTGTGGAAGCCAAGCTGAAGGTGTAACATCTGCAGACCCATAAGCAATCGCCGCAAATAAAGGTCCTATCTCAACAGCCATCATTCTTACCTCAAAACCATAATCTTCAAGTATATACTTTAATACATTTGCAGACGCAAGTTCACTATCCCATGTTGCATGAGCAAGATTTATAAGCTCTCCATTAGATACCTTTACTCCTTCATACATCTTTTGGACCCTATCATGGTTATTATTTACCCATTTTCTAGATGCCTCTTTTATATCCATGCCATCATTTAAATCTATTAAAACTTCTTGCATATCATCTACCGTCCATTCAAAATTATCAAGAAGTTTATAGGCATTTGGCTTATCTTTTTTTAAATCTTTTCTTGCAAGTGTATGAATTTCTTCTGGCTTTCCAAATGATTCCTTTGGATCATTAAGAAATTTTAGGTCATATTTTGCAAATTTCCAGTGAGGAGTCCATCCAGTAACTACAATAGGAGCTTTTTTTCTTATGGCATCTCCTAACATTTGAGTCATTACAGCAGATGAACCCGTAGTAAGTGTTTGATGGAGTCCATAATCATCCATGGCTCTTTTTGCTGCTTGCATAGTACCTGAACCAGGTTCTATGCCGATAATATATTCATTAGGTGCATAATCAAAATTTACTTTTTCACCATCTTTATTAGTATCACTGCATCCTGTAAGAATAATTATAATAGCTAAGGTTGAAAATATTTTTTTAATGTGCATATTATAACCTACTTTAACCTATTATTCTTTTTACTAAAAGCTTGAGTAAGTCTATCAAGTATTACAGCAAGTATTACTACAGCTATACCTGATGCGAAACCTACACCAACATCATTTCTTGAAACCGAAGTATAAATTACATTTCCAAGTCCTGGTGCGCCTATCATTGATGCAACTACTACCATAGATAAGGTTAGCATAAGTGTTTGATTAATTCCAGCCATAATTGATGGCTTTGCCATTGGTAATTCTAACTCAAATAATTTTTGCCTAGGAGTTGATCCAAAAGAATCAGCTGCCTCTACCAAATCATTTGGCACTTCTCTAATACCTAAATTAGTCATCCTAACAGCTGGAGGCATAGCAAAAATTACTGAAGATATAACTCCAGGAGCCATGCCTATACCAAAAAATGATACAGCTGGTATAAGGTATACAAAAGCTGGCATTGTCTGCATAAAATCAAGAAGTGGCATAATAATTTTTTCTGCAACTTTTGACTTTGATACAAGAATACCTAAAGGTATACCTATTATTATTGCAATTAAGGCTGATGTTATTACAATAGATAATGTAATTATCATATCTTCCCAATATCCCAAATTCCATATTAGGGTAAGTGAAATAGGTGCAAAGATAGTAACTCCTTTAACCTTCTTAGTTAAAAAAAAGGCTAATACAATAATTAATAAAATAAATACTAGTGGTGGAAATATGTTAAATACCCTAATAAAAAGTTCGACAATAAAATTTATAAAATCTCTAATTGGATTGAAAACAAAAGAAACATTAATTCTTAACCAATTAACAAGCTTATCTATCCAATCAACTAAGGGTAATGTTGGTATATTATTCATCATTTCTCACCTCATCTTTTGATAAAGCCGCAAGTACTGTCCCTTTAATTATAATTCCTTTAAGAACTTTCCCATCTATAACAGATATTGGTATCTTAGCATCTTGGATATCTGCTACTATATCTTCTAATGGGTAATCCATGTCAATAGTCATCATGTCTTTTTTTATTATACAATCAAGACTTTTTTGACCATTTGCATAAGCATTTGATGCATCTTCTGCAAGTACATAACCTAGAAGTTCTCTTTTATTATTTACAACAAAAATACTTGAATTTCCACTTCTTAGCATTTTTGAAAGAGCTGCTTTTGGCCCATGTCTATTAATATTAATAGTATCTGGTCTAATCATAATATTTGATGCAGTAAGAACTTTTGTTCTATCAACATCTTGAACAAACTCTCTAATAAAATCATTTTTAGGATTTGATAGAAGTTGTTCAGGACTATCGATTTGAAGTATTGAACCATCCTTCATTACAGCAATTTTATCGCCTATTTTTAAAGCCTCATTTAAGTCATGAGTTATAAATAAGACTGTTTTTTTCATCTCACTTTGTAGATAAACAAGTTCATCTTGCATTTCTTTTCTTATAAGAGGGTCAAGTGCTGAAAAAGCTTCATCCATAATAAGAACATCTGTATCTGTTGCTAGTGCCCTTGCAAGTCCAACTCTTTGTTGCATACCCCCTGATAATTGGTCAGGATATTGATCTTCATATCCTTCAAGACCAACAAGCTTTAACGCTTCCTTGGCCTTTTTATTAACATTCTTGTTTTTTCCATTTTTTATAGAAAGACCATATGCTGCATTTTCTAAGATTGTATAGTGAGGAAATAGGGCAAAGTTTTGAAAAACCATGCTCATTTTTTCACGCCTTGCTTTTCTTAAGCCATCTTCATCAAGTTCTGATATATTTTCATCATCTATAAATATATCACCATAAGTAGGTTCAATCATTCTATTTATCAGTCTAATGAGTGTTGACTTTCCAGAACCTGAAAGACCCATTATTACAAATAGTTCCCCATCTTCTACATCAAAAGAACACCTATTTACACCTACAGTAAGTCCTGTCTTATCTAACATTTCTTTTTTAGACAAACCATCTTTTAGCAAAGGAATTGCTTTTTTGGGATTTTGTCCAAAAATTTTTGTTAATTCTCTAACTCTTATTTTTTCTGACAAATTACCTCCTAACATTTTTAATTTGCTCAAATTTAAAGTACAAAATTTGTTATACTTGATATAATTAAATATTTCAAGATATATATCTTATATTAATATTATTGAATACTTGTATTTGGCAGATATATTTCTATATGTTTTTCTAAAATTTCAATATCACATGGAAGTTTACCATTTATATCTCCATCCATATCAAGTTCAACTTCTTTGCCGTCAAGTTCTTTAATTGATAATTTTTTACAAGTAAAAGATTCTATATTATCATTTTCATCTAACTTTCCAAATAACATATCCTTTGCAGCATCAATTTTTGATAACAATCCTTCTTCAGTCATTATAAAAACTATAAGAAGTCCATCGTTTATGTCACTGTTTTCTTTAGAAAATTCTAAGTTTCCAATTTTATTAATTGTCATAACATAAAGTAAAGATGCCTTTGTTTTAAAAGTTTTAGAATCTGATTTTATTTCAATATTTACACTTTCATCATTTGGTATGGTTTTTAATACATTTTTAACGTAAGCAAAACTTCCTAATTTTTCTTTCTCTTCAGAACTTGTTGAGGTAGTGGCATCTATAAGTTTTCCAAAGCAAACATAATATGAAAAATACTTATCATTACACTTCCCAATATCAACTTTTTTAGTTTTTTCGAAAGAAACTTGTTCAATTGCTTTATCTAGCTCATTCGAACCTCCAATTAATTGCATATAGGTATTGTTAGTTCCTCCTGGAAGAAGTCCTAATTTTGGTCTGTATTCCATCATAGATATACCATTAACGGCCTCATTAAATGTACCATCACCACCAACAACAAATATAGAATCATATTTATTTTCACATGCATTAATGGCAAATTTTTTAGCATCATCCTCTTTTTCTGTCCTTTTATGGATAACTTCATCAAATCCTTCTTCTAATTTTTCTATTATCCTATCAATATATTGATTATTATTTTGCTTACCCGAATTAGGATTTTCAATTAATAAGCATTTTTTCATATTCTTCTCCTTGAATTTAAAAAAGGAGCTGTTGCAGAATGAATTAATCGTTCAAAAATCATTACAAGCTCCTCAAGACAATTTATCCTTCATAAGCCAGCAGGCTGTTTTCAAATTGTCTATGAGTAAATTGTAATGATTGAACTTTGGAAATTCATAATTTTGCAACAGCGCCCTTTTATAATTAATATCTTAAACCATGTCCTAGTTTATATATATTTCCATCACTATCTTCATAAGCATAAGTTAGCCCATCAGGCATATACTTGTCCTTGTCATAACCTGGCACATCATTTGGTGATATGCAGCTTCCATTTTCATCAACAGCTATAACATCTTCTGACTTAGGAAATGTAAATGGAAGTTTTCCGCAAGGTTCTACCCTTCCTACTAAAACATCTAATTGTGCTTTTATAAAAGTTTCAAAATGTGATAATAACGCATCAGATAAAGGCTCTACAGAATCAAGCAACCATGGCATAGTTGAATTAACACTAACTATCAATTTCTTATTATTCTTATTCATTATATCTCTAAGCTCTTTTACTCTCTTGATGTTTGCTACTGTAGTTTCCTTATATTCAGTATTATCCATAGACTTATTTATTTTGTCTTCACATAAAGAAAGTTCTAGAAGCCCTGGAGTTGCAGAAAAATAATTACCTGATTTAGGAGTTATAAAACAAATTGCATAATCTGCTTCATTAGGATTATCTACTATGCTAATTTCTTCAAATCCTTTTGCATCTTCTATAGCCTCTTTTTTGTATTCCTCTGCCTTATCAAGCTCCTTGTGTAGGTATTCTATATAAACTTTTGAACCACTCTTAATAGGAAGTGTTTTTTCAGAATTCTTAAGTAATACCAAAGATTTTTGATGAGCCCTATAGGCCTTTTTCTTGTTTTCTTCGTTTTCTACAATTTCTTTTGCCTTATTTTCATCTACATATGTTTTATCATCAAATAAGCCCAGTTTAAACATTTCTGTAAGTAGTCTTTCATTAGCCTCGTTGATTCTTTCTTCTTTTATTAATCCTTCTTCACAAGCTTTTATTATCCATTTAACTTCGTTAGTATCAGAGATTAAATCTACTCCGTTATTTATGGCAAAGGCCGCTCTTTCTTCTTTTGGAAGATGAAGAACTCCCCAAGCCATATTGTCTAAAATACCAGAATCAGAATTTATATATCCCTTGAATTCTAACTTATCTCTTAAGATATTTTGAATAAAATATTCGTTAAAAGCAAATCCGACAGGTTCAAAAGGTATTCTTTTTCCTTCAAAATATTGAACTGCACTTTTTTCGTGACTAGGTATAGAATAATAAGGCATTATTGATGATGCTTTTTCTTCACATGCAACCTTAAATGGTGGAAGATGATATTTTTCTAAAGAACCCTTTGTTTTATAAACATTGAATTTACCCTCTTCATAGTGAGGATCAAAACCGTTTTCTCTTGCCCCACCTCCTGGGAAATGTTTCATGGTTAAAGCTACGCTATCTTTTCCTAAATCTTCACCTTGGAATGAATTTAAAAGTCTCTTGCAAGCATTTGATATAAGGTCTGTATCTTCTCCAAATGTACCATAAAATCTTTGCCATCTTGGATCAGTTGCAGTATCAATCATATACATATAACCTTTTCTAAGACCAGAGTATCTCCATTCATCCCTAGCAATTTCTCCAAATTCAGAAAATATAGAATAATCTCCTCCGTTTGCCTTATCTCCTAAAGCAATAGCAGCAAGACCCAGAGTTGAAGGATATGTCGTAAATACACCTACTGCATCATTCATACCAAATGTTCTCTCAGCATTTTCATTTCTTGAGTTTGATGCTATTATTGCAGGAATACCTAATCTTGTTGATTCACATACTTCATTAATTGTATTGACCCATTTAGCTATTTCAACTTCATTGAAATTATCTCTAAGTATAAAATGTCTTAGATGAAGGTCTTTAATGTGTCCTGTTGTACCATAGTTTTTTTGGCCTATAAATATAGTTTGATCATAAAAAACCTCTTCATCTAAGATACCATCATGACTTGTTTTTGATTTATCTTCTTGACTTAGGCCCATTTTTTGAGATTTAATCATCATATTTCCACACTTCTCTTCAAGTGTCATTCTCTTAACTAAATCTTTTGCTCTTTCTTCTGGACTTAGTCTCCAATCTTCATAGGGATCAAGTCTACCATTGTCATTTAGGTCCTTAAACTCTAGACCTTCTTCTTTGATAATATTTTTGACTTTTGTTATTAGTTTTGGTTGGCTCATATAATCCTCCTTCTTTGTAATTAAATATACCCAAATATAGATTTTTAAATAAAAAAACTGTTAAAGAAAATATTTCCTTTAACAGTTTATCCTAAATATTATTTTTTATTTCCTCTATTGTACACCTTAACTCTTCTAATTTATCTATAGAAGATTTAATCTTGTTCTGGATATATATATCAGAGAAAATATTATCAAAACCTATATCCAAAAATTTATCCAAGTTTGAAATTTCATCTAACTTAAAATCCTCTAGATATTTTATTTCACTTTTTAAGAGCTTCAAATCTTCATTTAGTTTAGAAAACATACTATTAGCCTTATTAATTTTATTGTGCTTAACTAAAGATGCAATAAGTCCTCCTCCGATCATATCAAAAATACCCCAGTTTTTAGAAGATTTATATTCTTTAAGCATAAAATCAATGTTCTCTATAATCTTATCGCATAAATTTTTTAATTCAAACTTTTCCATTTTTTGTGTCTAAAATAAGGTATATAGGTGTATGATCTTGCCTATCTCCAGAATCTATCATATCCGACTCTACTACCAAATCTTTTATCCTTTCTGAAACTAAGAAATAATCTATTCTCCAACCTGAATTATTTATTTTACTTGTCTTAACTCTTTGAGCCCACCATGTATATTTCCCCTCTACATCTCCATGTATATACCTAAATGTATCTACAAACCCTTTATTTAATATATTTGTAAAACCATTTCTTTCTTCATCTGTAAAACCTGCAGACTTATGATTATTTTCAGGATGTTTTAGGTCTATTTCTTTATGAGCTACATTAAAATCTCCACAAGCTATGACAGGTTTTTCTTTATCTAAACGCTCTAAATAATTTGCATATTTTATATCCCAAACTTCTCTTAGATCAAGTCTATTTAGGTTATTTCCAGCATTTGGAGTATAAACTTGTGTTATATAAAAGTCTTCAAATTCTAATGTAATAATTCTAGCTTCAAAATCCATAGTATCTGGTGCTTCCAGTTTAGGATATGAAACTATAGGTTCATAATTATTTTTATAAAAAGTTAAGACGCCAGCATATGATTTTCTTGCTGGTTCTTGGCTTGTAATATATGCATATTTATAATCCGGAAAATATTTTTCTAATAATTCTTTATGTTTTTTACTTGGACCTGTTCTGGGTAACTTAGTTTCTTGAATAGCAATTATATCTGCTTCTTCATTTGCAATTTTTTTTAAAACATCCCTACTCAAGATAGCCCTATTTGAATCACTTATTAAGGCTGCATTAAGTGAATCTATATTCCACGAAATAAATTTCATTAAATCTCCTTTTTAATCTTATTTTACTTAGATTTTATCAAATATTAGGAATAAATTCCACTTTTAATATTCTTTAAGTAAATATATATAAATTTAGGAAAATTTTTCTAAAATCTTATATGAAATAATCTAAATCTTTTTTATGATGATTATTTATCTTAATTTTAATAATTATATTACTCTCTTTTTAAGACTCTTTGCTAATTTATGGTATAAAAACAAATTAAAGACAAGATTATATTAGACATAAAAATAATACCTATAATAGGATATGAAGAATAAAAATTTTAATTAAGCAAAATTTGATTATTCTTCAATATTTTTCGAAAAACAAAATCAACTTATAATGGTTCAATAAAAATATTTTTTATAATAAAATTTTGTTATTTTATCACAAAGCTAAAGTTCAGAACAAGAATTTTTAAAATATTATTTTAATTACAATCATATCTAGGTAAAACTGTATTATGATTATTTTGTTTAAACCCATACCTAATTCTAAAAATAATTTCTTGTTGTTAAGTGAGGAAAAATATCCTATTTGATTGGACTAAATATTAAGTATAAAACATTTCTCAATATCTTTGATAATTTTAAATATAGATATTAAACCTTAGTTAAAATAAGGTCCTCACTTATTCAGTTTTATAAATTTATAGCATTTTTAGTTGTTTCTAGCAGAAATTTACTTAATTTATTATCCTTAGCCTTATAAAACATCTCCTTACCCATTCTTTTAGACTCAATAAGATTTGCAAGTTTTAAAATTCTTAAATGATGACTTACAGCAGGAGATGACATATCCATAATAGCTGCAATATTTAATACACATTCCTCTCTATGACATAAAAACCAAAATATTTGAAGTCTTTTGGGATCTCCTAACTGCTTCATAGCTTTGGATATTTTTTCTGCTTGATTTTCATCCAATAAGTCAACTTTATTTTTATATGATCCATGTTCATGTGGTAATTTCATTTAATATCTCCTTTATTTATTAATTTTACCTTAATTTTTAAAAAAACAATTAAATATATGTTTAATTGTTGACAAAGTAAAATAAATAGTGTACTATAAACCTATAAAGACAAAATAAATATTATTTAACAAGTTTAAAGGAGAAAATTATGAAAAAAACATATAAAATTAAAGTAGACTGTGCTGCATGTGCAAATAAAATGGAAGAAGCTTGTAAAAAAACAGAAGGTGTAAAAGACTGCAATATTAACTTTATGATGCTTAAAATGAAAATTGAATTTGAAGATGGAGTTGATAAGGATGAAGTCATGAAAGAAGTCCTTAAAAATTGCAAAAAGGTAGAAAATGATTGTGAGATATACATATAATAAGAGGCAATTATGAATAGTAAACAAAGAAAAATTTTGACAAGAATAATAATATCTGCCCTACTTCTTATTATTCTTCATTTTATACCTGTGGAAGGAATTTTGAAGTTTACTCTCTATATGATAATTTATCTTATAGTCGGATATGACATATTAATCAAAGCCTTTAATGGAATTAAAAATAAACAAGCCTTTGACGAATCATTACTCATGACAATAGCTACAATAGGAGCAATAATTCTTGCCATATATAGCGGCTCTTACGATTATATTGAAGCCATTGCTGTTATGCTATTTTATCAGATAGGTGAATTTTTCCAATCATATGCAGTTGATAAAAGTAGAAAATCAATTGCTGAGTTAATGGATATAGCACCAGAATATGCAAATATTGAAGATGAAAATGGAAATCTTATAAAAGTTGATCCGGATGATGTTGAAATAGGTAAAACTATTATAGTAAAAGCAGGAGAGAAAATCCCTATAGATGGAGTGGTTATTGAAGGAAACTCATCATTAGATACTAAGGCTTTAACAGGGGAATCTCTGCCAATAGATATAGGTGTAAATAGTAAGGTATTTTCAGGTTCTATTAATCTTCAAGGTCTTATAAAAGTAAAAACTAAAAAGGAGTTTGGAGAATCTACTGCAACTAAGGTCTTAGAACTTATTGAGGAAGCTTCAAGTAGAAAGTCTAAGTCAGAAAACTTTATTTCAAAATTTGCAAGGGTTTATACACCTATAGTAGTTTATCTTGCTCTAGCCTTAGCAATCATACCACCTATTTTTTCAATTATAATAGGTAATAATCCCTTATGGTCACAGTGGATATATAGATCACTAACTTTTCTTATAATATCCTGCCCTTGCGCTTTAGTTATTTCAATTCCTCTATCTTTTTTTGCAGGAATTGGTGGTGCTAGTAAAGAGGGTATACTTATCAAAGGTTCAAACTTTATGGAAGTTTTATCTAAAACAGACCAAGTAGTATTTGATAAAACTGGAACTCTAACACAAGGATCTTTTGATGTAAGTTGTGTCCATCCTGAATATAAAAGTGAAACAGAACTTCTTCATATAGCAAGTCATGTTGAAAGATATTCAAATCACCCTATAGCAGATTCATTGAGAAAGGCTTATCCTGATGAAAATGATGGCTGTGAAGTGAAAGATATTACAGAAATTCCAGGCTGTGGAATAAAGGCCTTAGTTAATGGTAACTTAGTATATGTTGGAAATACCAAAATGATGGATAAGTTCAATATAAAATGGAAGGAATGTGAAAAAGTGGGGACAACTGTTCACATAGCTATTAACGGAGTTTATGAGGGACATATTGTAATAAGCGATAGTTTAAAGGAAAATTCTAAAGCGAGCATAAAATCACTTAAAAAAAATAAGATAAGTAAGACAATAATGCTTACAGGTGATAGCAAAGAAGTCGCTAAAGATGTAGCTAGAAAACTTAACTTAGATGAATATTACGCAGAACTTTTACCACAAGATAAGGTAAGTAAACTTGAAGAGATTTTAAATAATAATAAAAATGAAAATAAAAAAATTGCTTTTGTAGGAGATGGCATAAATGATGCACCAGTTCTTACTCGTTCTGATATTGGAATAGCTATGGGTGCTATGGGATCAGATGCAGCCATAGAAGCAGCAGATGTAATATTAATGGATGACGATCCATTCAAGATATCAACTGCTATTAGCTTATCAAAAAAATGTTTAAGAATAGTAAAAGAAAATATATATTTCTCGATTGGTGTTAAAGTTCTAGTCTTAATTCTTGGTGTTTTTGGTTTTGCATCAATGTGGGCCGCAATATTTGCTGATGTAGGTGTTACAATTATAGCGATATTAAATGCTATAAGATGTATGTATATGAAACATGAAAATCCAAAAGATTATATATAAAGTAGTTGTTTAGAATTAATTAGGCATTGTATCATTTCAAGTTATTTAAAAATAATTTGAAATGATACAATGCTAAAACACATATATAATACTTTTTTCTTAATTTCTCAATACTATAATAAGTTTCATATGTAATAAAATCTATTGTTTCTAATTTTTACACTCAATTTATCTATATATTATTCTTTTTGAAAAGTAACTACAAAATGATTAATTAATAATTTAAAAGTTTTATTTTTATATTTATAATAAAGTTTTGTTTTTCTTATACTAAACTTACTTCTTGTATAATCTTAAATTTCTAAAGAAATACATACTATTTGACAGTATTTGTTAAAGTTCTTATAATTTATATTAAATAGAAAGGTAATATATGAAAATGGTAATACTAATTGATATAGATGATACTATTTTTGATTTTTCAAGATGCTCATTTGAAGCATTTTCTAATTCTTTAATTGACTTAAATGTAAAGTTTGAAAAATCTCTTTATGAGTATTTTATGTATAGATAATAAATTGCGGAAACTTCAAAAAGAAGGGCTTTTAGATGTAGAAAGTGTTTTATATAAAAGATCTGAACTTATTACAAAACACTTAAATTTAAATCAATCTCCAGAAATTTTTATGAATTATTTCTCGAATAATTTTGGAAAAACTGCTATAGAAATTAATGGAGCTAGAAATCTTATAAAATATTTAAGTCAAAAATATTTACTTTGTGCTACAAGTAATGGAATCTTTTCTATACAAAAAAATAGACTTAAAATTGCAAAACTAGATGAATTTTTTTTTCGTTTCTACATATCAGATAAAATAGGTTATGAAAAGCCTAATCAGAGATTTTTTACCTACATCTTAAATGATTTAAATCTTAATAAACAAGATATAATTATGCTAGGAGACAGCCTACAATCTGACATAAAAGGTGCTTTTAATTTTGGAATTGATTCAATTTACTTTAACAAAAACAATCTAAAGACAAACAAAAAATTTTTCACTTTTGAAGTTAATAAACTAAATGATATTTTTAATATATTATAATTACAAGGAGGATAAATGAAAAAATTTATTAATGCAAACATCTATAAAAGTAATGCAAAAGAAATAATTGTTGCTGATGGAAAATTTCTAGAAATAGGAAACAATCTAAGAGTTTGTGATAATACTATAGACTTGAAAAACAAATTAGTACTTCCACCATATGTAGATCCTCATCTTCATCTTGACTATGTCTATTCCCTATCAGAAGGATTGGGAGCAAAAAGTGGAACATTGTTTGAAGCAATAGCTCTTTGGCCAAAGTTTAAGAAGAATCTAAAAGCTAGCGAAGTAAGAGAAAGGGCTATAAAAGGTATTTATGATGAAGTAAGTCAAGGTGTTCAATATATTAGAACTCACATTGATGTGACAGACCCAAACTTTACTGCTCTTAAGGTTATGCTCGACTTAAAAGAAGAGTTAAAGGATAAACTTGATATTCAAATAATAGCCTTTCCTCAAGAAGGAATGTATACATATAAAGGTGGACGCGATTTAGTAGAAGAAGCATTAAAAATGGGTGCTGATGTAGTTGGAGGTATTCCTCATTTTGAACCAGCAAGAGAATTTGGAGAAAAATCTATACACGATATAGTAAATCTTTCCATTAAATATAATAAGCTCATTGATGTACACTGTGACGAGACAGATGATCCCAATTCAAGATTTTTAGAACTTCTAAATGCTCTTGTTCTTATGGAAGGTATAGGAGAGATGACTACTGCTTCTCACACTTGCTCTTTTGGTTCAGCTGATAATTCTTATGCTTATAGGATGTTCGATTTATTTAAAAGATCTAAAATGAATTTTATATCATGCCCTACTGAAAATATATATCTTCAAGGAAGACAAGATTCATATCCTAAAAGACGTGGACTTACTAGGGTTAAAGAATTTTTAGAAGAAGGCATAAATATTGCCTTTGCTCAAGACTCAATAAATGATCCATGGTATCCTTTAGGTAATGGGAATATGATGAATATTTTGGATAATGGAATACACCTTGCACAAATAATGAGTCCTAATGAAATTGAAAATGACTTTGATTTAATAACTTATAATGGAGCAAAATGCATGATGCTAGACCAATATGGATTTAAGATTGGTAACCCTGCAAACTTTATAGTATTAGATGAGAATAATGTTTTTGATGCAATAAGAAAAAGAGTAAATGTAATTGCTTCAATTAGAAATGGTGAATATCTATTTAAAAGAGAAACAAAATATGATATAAAACTTGATTTATAAAAATGATTTTAGTTAATATCATTATTTTAAAGCTAAATATTTTGTATATCAGCTCTACTGAATTAGGTTGAGCTGATATTTTTATTATTGAAATTATTGTTTATTTATATGTAAATCCTTGTAATATATCACTATATT